>CAZSOP010000004.1:0-29563 GCA_964608385.1 uncultured Cytophagia bacterium | reverse complement strand
TTTTTAAAAGAAGTTTCCGAATTCACCATGACGATATATCCGGATTCCACGCAAGCGATTGCCGGGCAAAAATGTGCTTTTCTCATCAAGGCAGAAAACAGAATCGACGGCAGAGCGATGAAAGATGCCATCAGCATCTCTGCAAATCCATCCACCAATGTAACCATTAACCCGGGCTCATTGAAAAGCGGAGAGATCGGTGAGATTACCATTACCCCGTCTTCAGCGGATATCGATAAAACACTTTACTATAAAATAAGAACAAAACGGGAAGGTTTTGAACAGGAAGAGACAATAGGCGTTAAGGTGGTGAGTGGTACGGATCAACTCGCCGGTACAGCTGTCCAGATAAGGGACCGGTTTGTATCATATCTGGAAACCTATCAATCCCATTTGGGTATCACCAGTAACACGGAGTGGACGGGAACGATCGTAACTCCGGATTTGACCGGGGTGTCCAATTATCTTTTCTTTTCCGAAAACTGGGAAATAGGCGTAACCTGGCACGTCACGGTTGCGCCAAACGATTGGGCCAAAATTTATCTTCGACACCGATATTCTCAAATCAGACCATCGCATGCATTCAGGATTTCTTCTCTGTCTGCTGCCGCTTCTCCTGTCCCCTCATCCGTTCCCTACAATGTCATCCGATAACGCTTAACCGGGAGAAATCAAATGAAACTTGTCTATTATCTGTTTTTAGCAACCTTTGTTCTGCTCCACTGTTCAGCGCCGGACAACGATGATGATATCCTCATCGGAGCATCTCTATTAACCATGCAGGACGATTTTTACATCACCCTCGACAAAGGATTACACGATGCGGCGGCTAAAATCAAAGAGCACCATGTCATCGTCCAGTCCCGTAATGCTGATCTGAAATTAAGCAAACAGATCAGTGACATCGAAGATTTTATGATGCAGAATGTCGATCTGCTTATCGTCAGCCCGGTTAGTATAACCGCATTGGGTCCGACTCTGGATGAAGCGCATTCACGCGGTATACCGGTCATCACCGTCGACATTCGTTCCGAAACGGGTCATGTGGATTGTCACATCATGTCCGATGACGTCAAAGCCGGCGAAATCTGCGGCGAATTTGCCGCCGAACTGTTAAACCAAAAAGGCGAGATCGGTATCATCACCCATCCCGTTCTCACATCCGGAATCAACCGTGTAAAAGGATTTCAAAAAACCCTGGAGAAATATCCCGACATCCAGATCGTTAGCGAGTTGAATGCCGAATCGCGCCGGGAAAAAGCCATGTCGCTTATGGAAGATATGCTTATTTCGCATCCGGATGTTGATTGTGTATTTGGTATAAATGACATCATGACGCTGGGAGCTATGGCCTCCATTGAAGGTGCCGGAAGAACCGACGACGTTAAAGCCATTATGATTTGCGGTGGACAAAAGGAAGCCTTTGACCGCTTTAGAGCCAACGACCCCTGTCTTAAAGGAGCGGCACTGGTTTTTCCCTATATCATTGGCTCCACCGCCGTTAAGAAAGCAATGAATTTGTTACAGGGTAAAAACGTACCAAACCAGGTTCTCGTTCCGGTTAAATTGCTGACCCATGAAAATGTCGATATCCTTGAAAAAAAATGGAGCAAACAGGAATAACCCGAATCCTTTAGACGCGGAGAATCAAGTGCGAAAACTGTTGGGCAGATACGGCATTTTAATTGTCTTGTTCGTTATGGTCGTCATCATGTCTTTTCTCTCTCCCAGATTTTTATCCTGGTCCAATTTTCTCAACATCAGCCGGCAAATATCGGTGATGGCTGTTGTCGGTGTGGGAATGACGTTTGTCATCCTGAGTGCCGGTATAGATCTTTCCGTTGGGTCGATCGTTGCGCTCTCCGGCATCATGCTAAGCTTTTCCTTTCAAAAACTCGGGCTGCCCATCACCATCTCTATTGCCATCGGTTTGGCAACCGCTCTGCTTGTCGGTATCGTAAACGGGCTTTTGATCGCACGAGCCGGCATTCCTTTCTTTATCGTTACGCTTGCAACCATGGTCATCGGCCGGGGGCTTTGCTTTATCATAACCGGCGGATATCCCATTTCCCAACTGGGAGAGACTTTTCAGGCCGTTGGCCGCGGCTATCTGGGTATCATACCTGTTCCGGTTCTCATAACCGTGGTTGTTTTTCTATGGGCCTGGTTGTTACTGAATAAAATGAAATTCGGCAGATATGTCTTTGCGATCGGTGGCAATGAGGAAGCGGCAGAACTAGCCGGTATTTCCGTACAAAAAATGAAAATCTGGATTTATGGCTTTTGCGGATTTTGTTGCGGTATAGCTGCCCTTATTCTGACATCGCGGATGAATTCCGGTGATCCGAATATGGGAACCGGTATTGAACTCGATGCCATTGCAGCCGTTGTCATCGGCGGTACAAGTATCACCGGGGGTAAAGGCTGGCTCGGCGGCACTCTGATCGGCGCCTATATCATTGGAATACTGAATAACGGCCTGAATATGCTCGATATCTCGGCCTACTATCAAATGGCCATAAAAGGCCTCGTTATTATCCTGGCGGTGTTTCTACAGCGCAAGCTGGGAGAATAATAGTTGACGTCCCGCCAAGGTCAAATCGGCCACTCGACAATCGCCCCGTTTGATTTTAACCGTTGGTGAAAAAACGCGGTATCCACTGCAACGTAAATGTCGGTGCCTGCTTGCCCTCTTTGGGTAACAAACAGGCCATCATTCCAGTGGCTGTCAGGCAGAAAAGTTGACGTCGATCCATATTTCTACCTCGTACCCAATTTATGAATGCTTCCGTGGCGTGAACAAAAAACCGCCTGCGAGCTTATTTTGAATGAAAGCGAACAAACTCTGCAATATCTGTGGCGTCTTTTTCGTCCTTACACCAGATTTTAAAAAACACATTGCGATTCTTCAATATTTCAATATGTGTCCGGAGCTGCTCGCTGCCAGCATCGAGCATTAAATTAACACCTGGCGTAAGAGACATCACATGATCCAAATCCTCTATCGGGGCGACGGTCTTGGGATCATGAGAAACTTGTAAAAGCGAAAGCGGCTTTAACTCTGACAACCGCGGAACAAAATGCATTTTTTCATTATGAATGTGATACATAACATAATCATAAGGCTTAACCAAGTCCTGTTCATAGGGAAAGCCAAATTCCCCATAGACCTCCGGCGAACATAACATGGCCGCATCGTTGGACACATGGGCCAGGGTTTTTGCAGGCATCCACGATTCGGGCATCCAAAAAACATGACCGCCTCCGATCGTATCCGGCCACGCTAATAAATAACGATAATACCACTGGATGGCCTTTACAAGAAATTTGGAAAAGTCGTGCAAAAAGGCTTTCTCAAGAACAACATCCGTAAAAAACGCATTGCCTCTGAGAGCGTTGGCAATATCCATAGGCATCATGGTACCCCGAACCGACAGAAGGAAGGTTCCGTCCTTCCTGTTATGCAGATGCCGATATCCTCGTTCCATATACCCGAACCATTCCGATTCTTCCGTTACAACGAGTTTCTGAAAATCTTCAGGAGAGTGCAACACGGGTTCGGCCAAACAGGTATCTTCCTGAAGCGTAACCGGCTGACCCAGCCAGGCACTGTGCTCTGCGATGCCAAATCGTGGACAAATAGAAGGAATCGTATCGTCTTTGATCTCTTCTTTAACAGACCACTTTTCCCGGGCAATGTCGAGTTGCTCATCCAGATAAGATTCGAGCTCGATATTCAGGTCATATTCATACAAGGGCTTGGCAGCCGGCGCCTTGAAGGGAACATGGCAATCCAGCAAAAAATGACCCGGAGAGTCGGCATTATAAAATTTTTTGCAATTTCCGACCACACGGTCGAGTCTCTCTTCCAGTCTACTCATTTCCTACCTATCTTGATCATCTGCTTTCCACTGTAACGATTCGAGAAAATCATTCACACCTTTAAAAGTCGCAATAGCAATATCTTCAGCATATTCATCCGCCTGCATGATCATCTCATCTTCCGGATTGGACATGAAGATTCCTTCGACAAGGACAGAGATCATATCGGTGGCGCGGGTAACGTAAAAGGGCGTAAATACACGTCCAAAAGGAGCCAGTCCCAGATCGACAAGATGCGGATAAATAGCCCAGGCCAGCCCCCTGCTGTAGCGATTGTAATAATAAACGCTGGTTCCCCTTACCCGTATTGGATCACTGGAAGGCCCGATGGAATTGTTGTGCAAACAGAGAAAAATATGGGCATTTTTTGATCTGGCGATATCCAGTCGCGCCTGCAGAGAAAGGGTTGTATCGGCCTGACGGGTCAAAAACACCTTTGCTCCGGCTTGCTCGAATTTGCGGTAAAGAGCCCGAGCCATTTTAAGGTTAATCTCTTTTTCCATGATACCGGTTGAGCTAACAGCGCCCAATTCTTCTCCCCCGTGTCCGGCATCAATCACAAAAACGACATTTTGCAGGGGACTGGCCGGTGCAGGGGGAATGGAAGGCGGCTTGCGAATCGCCAAAATCAATCTATGCTCATCATACTCCAGCTTATACCCCCATAGCTGTTTCTCTTCCAGTTCGACGATGATTTTTAACATATCGCCGCCGTCCTGCGTCCAGGATATATTTGAAATGGGGGTTTCATGATTGGGATAGGTTATCCATTGATATCCCTGACGCGCGCCAAACAAAGTCAGCTCCAGTCTCAAAGGATGGTCATATTGATGAATCAAAAAGGGTAAAGGCTGCCCGATAGCCATGATCAACCGGTACCACTCTTTATTCTGAGAAAACGACGGTGTAGAAACCCGGGCTTCGGGCAATGGTGTACCGACAGGCAAAAGGTGGATATCCATGGCATTAATGTAAGCAAAACGGTTTCTGCTCAGTTTAACTTTGTTCCGCCTCCCTACTCTGCCAACAATATGCAGGTACACAGAATCCGGTATTTCTCCGAGAATGGTTCCACCTTCGCCTGCATTCCATAAATAGGTTTGTTCTCGGGTCATGCCCACCAATGGCAAAACATCCGTCATCACATAAAGCCGGCCGGGGGACTGGAGTTTGACTTTTTCTCCGTCCACACCTTTGAATTCAACAGTGATCGCCAGACTTTTATTTGCATTGGCATTATCAACCTCTACAACCCCGTGATATATCCCTTCAATCCCGTTCGTCCTTGATGGCGGCAGTTCTGTCATCGGAATATTCTTCATCCCATCCTCTATACTGAATACTGCCCTGCCACCCGGACTGGCCATCATTCGCACGTTTAATTTATCTCCCGGTAACAGCCAGACATCGCTCCCCGGTTCAAGACTGGCGGTATCTATCTTTGTCGGCAGTTGCGAAAGCGTTCCTGACCCGGCAATATGAAAAACCCGCAGGGTATCTTGAACCGTCGAGTCTGCAAAAGTGCTCGAAAACAAAATTTCATTCCATCCTGGCTCCAAATCAATACGGCTGACAAATGCGCCGTTTCTGAAAACAGGAACGGCCTCATTATTTATAGACAGCGCTGCTTTTGGATGAGTGCTTCCTGCAAGCCTTAACCGGTCAACATAAAATGTGTCGTTGAATGCCGGATAAGTCACATTGATAAAAAAGTCCTGGGAAAAGGCATTCATTCCCAACAACTGTAGTAGAAAAAAAAGAAATAATAATTCTTTTCTTCGCTTCATATACTTTTCTCTCTTTTTTAAGATTCTCTGTCAGGGGAATACAGAATCAACGGATATAACCGATCTTGATTAAAAACGTCAAAAATACCGGATCACGGCTAACGAATCTGAGACGTTGCGGTAGCGCCGCCAAAATCCTGAGACACTTTGCGCGCTTTGAAAACCATCAATCCACTGTTATAATCATAGGGTTCCGCATCAAAACCGCCATAAATCTGTTCCACGCAAAAACCGCAAAGCTTTAAAAGGGCTTCCATCTCGTAACGAAAAATATAACGGTAGCTGTAATTTCCCGTTGTCGTTTGATTTTGATTCCCGACTATATAATCATTATGGATATGAAAGTGCTGTTTGACCGGATCATGATTGATTTTCGTTCGTATGGTTAATTTGTCATTGCCTTCCGCTCTGGTTTCGGAAAATTCATCTTGCCATACAGAGCCGGACAACAGGGGATAAAGGGGGACGACCACATCAAAAAGTAAAATCCCGTCATCTTCAAGATGCTGGTAAAGCCTTTTCAGGGTTTGTATCTGATCAGACTGGGAGAGGTTATGCAAAAAAACGCGGAATGGCATCAGAATGAGGGGAAACGTCATGTTCAGACACACCGTACGCATATCAGAACAGCAACAATAAACAGAAAGCGGGGCCTGGCGCGAACATTTTTCCAGCAACCGCCTCAGCATGGGGATAGATGAATCAATTCCGTAGACGCTCACCCCCTGCTGCGCCAGAGGAATAGCGATACGACCGGTTCCGATACCAATTTCCAATAGTCTGTCAACGTTCAGAGCATGCTGCAGATAAAAATCAATATCATCAGATTTAAGGCCATATTCGTCATCATAATAAGCAGCCAGAATTTCCAATGTGTCCTTCATATGATTTTCCCGTCCGGGTAAAAAAAAACCGCTGACAGCGTATCACTGCAGCGGCTTGCAAATTAAGTGTCCGCTCAAATTTCCATGATATCTTCTTCTTTTTTGATCAGCATTTCTTCGACCTTGTTGGTGTACTGGTCTGTAATCTCTTGAATGGTATCCATTGATCTGTGTAATTCATCTTCAGAGATATCATGATCTTTTTCCGCTTTTTTAAGCTTATCGTTGGCATCCCGCCGGACATTGCGAATAGCGACTTTGTTTTCTTCAGCAATTTTTTTCGCAACCTTGACGAGGTCTTGGCGCCGCTCCTGGGTTAGCTGGGGAATCGGTATACGTATGACGATATTATCATTAGAGGGATTAAGCCCCAGGTCCGATTTTAGAATGGCTTTTTCAATTTCTTTCAGCATTGACTTTTCCCATGGCTGAATCACCAAAAGCCGGGGTTCCGGAGCGCTGACGTTTGCAACCTGGCGTATGGGCATCTTGCTGCCGTAATAATCGACCACAATACCATCCAAAAGTGCGGGTGATGCCTTACCGGTTCGCAATTTGCCGAATTCATTGCGGACATTTTCAATTGTCGTTTCCATACGACGCTTGGTTTCTTTAATGGTTTCATCAATCATATTATCCACCCATCACTTTAGTTCCAATTTGCTCACCAAAGACGATCCGTTTTAAATTACCGGGTTGATTCAAATTATAGACAATTATCGGTAATCGGTTTTCCATACACAGGGTAACGGCAGTGGTATCCATGACCTTCAAACGCTTGTTTACAACCTCCATATAGGTCAGTTCTTTAAACATGACGGCATCATCGTGTTCCATTGGATCTTTGTCGTAGACGCCATCGACCTTGGTCGCCTTGAGAATAGCGTCGGCTTCAACTTCGATGGCCCTGAGCGCAGCAGCCGTATCTGTGGTAAAATATGGATTACCGGTACCGCCTCCGAAAATGGTTATTTTGCCGTTATTCAGATGCGAAAGCGCGCGCCGTCTGATGAACGGCTCGGCGAGTTCTTCCATCTTTATTGCTGTCATCACGCGGGTTTGGACATCATAGCGTTCAATAAAGTCCTGCAAGGCAAGAGAATTGATCACCGTTGCCAGCATACCCATGTAATCGGCAGTTACCCGATCCATTCCCCTGGCACTGGCTGAGAGTCCGCGGAAAATATTTCCACCGCCGACGATAACGGCAATTTCAACACCAAGATGAGCAACCTGGCTGATCTCCTGCGAGATGCGGTCAACCACGATGGGATCAATACCCAAACGCCCTGTATCGCCCATCAACGCTTCGCCGCTCAGTTTGACCAGAACGCGCTTGAATACCAGTTTTTCTTTTTCTGTGTCGATGCTTTCAGATTGCTCTTTGCTCACTGGCTATCCTGTGGCTTAACCCTACAACGGGTAAAAAAAACTATATCGTCTATTCACCCAATTCGTAACGAACAAACCTTTTAATGACAATGTTCTCACCAATTGTAGTCACTTTTTCAGTTAAAAGTTCCTGAATCATCTTATTCGGATCTTTTACAAAACTCTGTTCCATCAAACAGGCCTCTTGAAAATATTTTTCAAGTTTTCCGGCAACAATTTTTTCAGCAATATGATCCGGCTTGCCCTGCTCCTTAACCTGGCCGAGATAAATTTCTTTCTCCTTGTCCACAACTTCCTGCGGCAGGTCTTCGCGGTTCACGACCAACGGCTTTGCCGCTGCAATCTGCATCGCCAGGTCTTTTACAAAGCTCTGAAATTCTTCATTGCGGGCGACAAAATCAGTTTCACAATTGACTTCCAGTAAAACGCCCAGTCGGCTTCCGGGATGAATATATGCCTGTACAATACCTTCATTGGTTTTCCGGCCCGCTTTCTTTTCTACCTTTTCTATACCTTTTTTACGCAGATAATCTATAGCCTTGTCCATATCGCCGTTGGTTTCCTGCAAAGCGCGTTTGCAATCCATCATGCCTGCGCCGGTCTTTTCTCTTAGATTTTTAACATCAGCTGCGGAAATCGACATCTAAACAATCTCCTTAATACTAAAATTATATTCTATTCCTTTTTCTCTTGTTCTCGATTTTCATCCCCGCTATCTGCCGTCACCGTTTCCACTTGTTCCTCTGCTTGCCCTTCCACCATTTCTTCCACTTCTGTGCGGCCAGCTTTGCCATCAACGATCGCATCTGCAATAGAGTGAGTGATCAAATTGATGGACTTGAATGCATCATCATTGCAGGGAATGATATAATCGATAGGATCCGGATTCGAATTGGTATCAAGCATGGCAAAAACCGGTATATTTAACCTCTTCGCCTCATTTACCGCGATTGCTTCTTTTTTAACATCTACGATAAACATAGCATTGGGCAAATGATTCATATCGCGAATACCGCCCAAAACCTTTTCCAGCTTGTCTTTCTCGCGCTCGATAGACAAAATTTCTTTTTTCGCCAGCTTGTCATAGGTGCCATCAGTGGCAAGCTTTTCCAGATTTTTAAGCCGCTTGACACTTTTTTTGATGGTAATAAAATTGGTTAATGTTCCACCCAACCACCGTTCGGTAACGTATGGCATACCGCACCGATCCGCTTCAATTTTTATGATATCCTTTGCCTGTTTTTTGGTACCGACAAACAATATTGTGCCACTGTTTCTGGCAATAGAAGCGATCCGGTCACTTGCCTCGATGAGATGAGCCTGGGCTTTTTTTAGATCAATAATATGAATGCCATTTTTCTCCATGAAAACGTACTTTTTCATCTTTGGATTCCATCTCCTGGTGAGATGACCAAAATGGCACCCGGCAAGTAATAAATCCTGAAGTGATGGTGTAGCCATGGTATACTCCTTTATATGGGGTTTGTCCTCCATCCTCCCGGTATTGTAACCCGCATAACGGGCACCCCTTGCAGAAGAGGATGTGTGTTTTTTTTATCGTTTTGAAAATTGAAAGCGTTTTCGAGCCTTGGGTTGGCCGTATTTCTTACGTTCAACCATGCGGGGATCACGCGTCAGAAAACCGTTTTTCCTCAACAAAGGACGAAGATCTTCATTGGCTTTTACCAATGCACGTGCAATTCCCAACAACAAGGCACCCGCTTGTCCCGACAAGCCGCCACCATTAACAGATGCATGTATATCATATTTCCCCAGGGCATCTGTAACCACAAGAGGTTGCTCTATAACCATTTGCAGAGTTTCGCGCTTGAAATAATCCAATAACTCCTGGCCGTTGATCTCAAACTTGCCCGTACCCGGCGCCAAACGGACCCGTGATATGGAGGTCTTTCGACGACCAGTTGCATAAAAATGCGTTCCTTTCATCTTAACTCCTTTATTTCCAGCAATTTATAAAACAATAAACCTTACAATTCGAGTTTTTCAGGTTGCTGTGCCGTGTGCGGATGATCCGGAGAAGCATATAGCTTTAATTTCTTGAACATCTGTCTACCCAACTTGTTGTGGGGCAACATACCCTTTACCGCCTGCTCCAGAACAAACTCCGGCCGCTTTGCCATTATGCGGTCGTACTGAATGGATTTTAACCCGCCGGGATAACGGCTATGCCGGTAATAAACCTTTTGCTCCGCCTTGCGTCCGGTTAAGCGTATCTTGTCAGCATTGACAACAATGACAAAGTCTCCTACATCCATATGCGGTGCCCAAATAGGCTTGTGCTTACCGCGCAATATCGTTGCAACTTTACTGGCAAGACGTCCCAGTACCTGTCCCTCTGCGTCAATCACAAACCATTTCTTTTCAATATCGCCTATTTTTGGTGAATATGTTTTCAAAACTCTCACTCCTCTGTTACATTTTTATATATAGCCTTAAAATATATAAAAACAGATCAAAATATGCAAGTATTTTATTAAATCATAACGCCTGCCAGAGCTTGCCACGATTGATAACGGCCCGAATCCCGCCGGTCAGCGTCATAGCGTCGTATGGAGTATTACGGGACAGAGACTTTTGCCTGCCCGTATCAACCGTCCACGCTTTGGCCGGTTCAATAATGCTCAAATTGGCCCGTTTCCCCTCCTTTATCTCCGGAATATCCAGACGTAAAAGCTTGCGGGGAGCGATACTCATTTTATAAAAAGCCTCCTCAAGCGACAAAATACCACTGTTGACAATCTCCGTTATAATCACCCCCACCATGGTTTCAAGACCGGTAATGCCAAAGGGAGCCGCATCGAATTCCACATCCTTTTCTTCAATCGAGTGAGGCGCATGGTCGGAAGCGATGACATCAATCGTACCATCTGCGAGCCCGGCTTTGAGCCGCTCTATAATAGCCGGGGGGCGCAGCGGTGGATTCATTTTTAGATTGGTATCATAATGGATTAGATCTTCATCGCTGAACATGAGATGGTGGGGCGTGACTTCGCAGGAGATGCAGAGATGTTCATCCTTGGCACGTCGCACCATCTCCACGCTTTTATCAGAGCTGATATGCGCAATATGCAAAAACCCGCCACAGAATCGAAGCAAACCGATATTTCGGGCAACCATAACATCCTCAGCGGTCGTGGGGATACCGGCAATACCGAGCCGAGTAGATATCATACCTTCATTCATATGCCCCCCGGCAGCGAGTGAGAGATCTTCGCTATGATCGATGATTAATGTCTCATACATAGAAGCATATTCCAGAGCGCGCCGCATGACGCCGCTGTCCGCAACGCTTGTGCCGTCATCGGAAAACGCAACCACGCCTGCCTTAACCAGCTCTGCCATTTCCGTAATCTCTTTACCGGCGCGCTTTTTTGTAATGGCTGCAACCGGATACACCTCCACCAGCTGAGACCGCGCCCGATCAAACAAAAAATTTACAATCTCATGATTGTCGCAGGGAGGATCGGTGTTCGGCATTGCCGCCACTCCCGTAAAGCCCCCCGCCATCGCTGCCGTACAACCGCTTTCCACGGTCTCCTCATCCTCGCGCCCGGGTTCCCGCAAATGAACATGCATATCGCAAAGCCCGGCAACGACAATACAGTTGCTGATATCGATGATTTCGCCCCTGAATTCACTCGTGTTTATGGTTCCGATAAAATCGATTTTTTCACCTCGAATCACAATATCGGCTTTTTGACGCCGGGAATGGATCAAATCGACAATTTCACCATTGCGCAAGCAAACGAGATCGCTTTTTCCTAATGTTTTCATATTTACATCCTCCAAGTCAGTCGCCTCAGGAAGACTCTTGCCCGCCCTCGTTACCGCTCAATAAATACAATACAGACATCCGCACAGCGACACCATTGGTCACCTGATCGAGAATAACGGAATTCTCCGAATCCGCTATATCGCTATCAAGCTCCACCCCCCGGTTAATCGGACCGGGGTGCATAATGGTTATGACCTTATCCAGTTTTTCCAATCGCTTTTTGGTTACGCCAAACTCGGTATGATATTCCCGTATCGAAGGAAAAAGTCCCTTACCCTGCCGCTCCAGTTGAATACGCAAAATATTAATAACATCAGCCCATTCCAGGGCCTCATCAACGGAATAAGAAACCTCCACCCCCATATCCTCTATCCCATAGGGCATCAGGGTTTTTGGTCCGCAAACCATCACCTCAGCACCCATAGTTAATAACCCAAAAATATTTGAACGAGCCACTCTGCTGTGCGCCACATCTCCCAGGATTGCCACTTTCAGGCCCCCAAGCTTGCCATATTTTTCCCGCAGAGTCATCATATCCAGTAATGCCTGGGTGGGATGTTCATGCATGCCGTCTCCGGCATTGATAATTGCAGCATCCACGCACTTTGTCAAAAACAAGGGAACACCGGCGGCGGCGTGCCGCACAACCACCATATCGATATTCATCGCTTCGATGTTGCGGATGGTGTCTTTAAGCGTTTCTCCCTTGGCAACCGAGCTGCCGGTTTTGGAAAAATTAACCGTATCAGCGGAGAGACGCTTCTCGGCCAATTCAAAAGAAATCCGGGTCCGGGTGGAGGCCTCATAAAAAAGATTCAATACCGTTTTTCCCCGCAACGTCGGGACTTTGGGAATAGGGCGTTTCAGGATCTCTTTAAAAGATACTCCATTGTCGAGTATGAGATGGATATCATCTTTACTTACGCCTTCCAGCCCAAGCAAATGTCTGCCTTGCAACCCCATGACTATGCCTCCTCTTTGGGTGCTTCGACCAATAATACACAATCTTCGCCATCGGTTTCCAAAAGCCTGACCTGTACCTCCTCACCGATTGAAGTGGGAATGCTTTTCCCGACATAATCCGCGCGGATTGGCAGCTCCCGGTGACCGCGATCGACCAATACAACGAGTTGAACGCTGGAGGGACGGCCAAAATCCATCAAGGCATCCAGAGCGGCACGCGAGGTTCTGCCGGTAAACAATACATCATCAACCAAAAGCACATCCTTGTCGTCGATTTCAAACGGAATATCGGATATCTGAACTTTTGGCTGGCGTAACCGTTTGCGAAAATCATCCCGGTAAAGGGTAATATCGAGAATGCCCAAAGGCACAGCCTTGCCTTCGATCTTTTGAATCGTTTTTACGATTCGCTCGGCTAAAACCGCGCCCCGGGTCCGGATGCCTACAACCAGCATGCGTTCCGTACCCTTGTTTCGCTCGATCATCTCATGCGCCAACCGGGTAATGATTCGTCTGAGATCATCGTGATCAATCACCTCGGCCTTGATTTTCAATGATTCCATGCTTTACTCACTTTTTGATAAAAAAAATCCTTCCCTGCAACGCGGCGGAGAAGGCCTTCCTCTATTCCCTTGCCGCCTCGCAGGGTCAGCTTAAAGGGATTTATCTGAGTTAATCTTACGAATTCAAAATCATTTTTGCAAGTCTTTTTGCAATAAAATGCCTTGATTTTTATACGGATTATGATTAGAATATTTGGAAACAAAACCATTTTCATTGCAGGAGAAAGCATCGATGCGATTACGATTAAATCGCTGTATGATGTTAATCCTTTTATCTTGCGCCTTCACGGCAAAGAGAGAAGACAATATCGGCATAAACGACACCAACAGCAGCCTTTTTAACCTTCTCATCGGACTCGAATACAAATTCCTCGGCCTCCGCGACACCGACGGGGATGGCATCTGGGATAGAGATGACGGTGATCCGTTACGCGCGGAGGATATGGATGGATTTAGAGATGATGATGGCATCCCCGATCCTGACAACGACCAGGATGGCGTTCCGGACATTATCGACAAAGCCCCCCTGCGACCCGAGGATATTGATGGCTTTGAGGATGAAGATGGTGTTCCGGACCCGGACAATGACTGGGACGGCATTCCCGACGTCGAGGATGGAGCTCCCAATCAGCCGGAAGACTTTGACGGTTATCAGGACGATGACGGCATTCCCGATCCTGACAACGACCAGGACGGCGTTCCCGATTTAATCGATCGATGCAAGGATGAAGCGGAAACCTATAACGGTTACCGCGACAACGACGGCTGCCCGGATGAAAAACCGAAACCCATAACCGGAAAAGGAGAACGCATCATTCTGCGCGATATTTATTTTGAGCTCGATAGTGCAGAACTGACACGGAAATCTTACACCGTACTAGATGTCGTGTATGAATCTCTGTATGCCAATCCTGAAGTTGAAATTGAAATCCGAGGATATACGGATTCAACCGGCGATGAAGCGTATAACCAAAAACTCTCTACCGCCAGAGCAAAAGCGGTGAGGAATTATTTGCTGCAAAAGGGCATCGACAGCTATCGGATCAAAACCGTTGGGTACGGCGAAAAAGACCCCATAACCGGCAATGCCACCGAACAGGGCAGAACACAAAACAGAAGGATTGAATTTTTCAGACTCGAATGATAAAGGACCCAAAGATGAAGCATCTACTTGGTGACAGGTTTAAAGAAGGTGAGGTCCTGCTTGCCGTTATCAATGAAACACCCGCCTTTTTTTTACGCATTGAAAATATCATTGCAGATCGTAAACCCGATTGGTGGCGACTGGAATTTCTTATTCTGACACTTCCTCTGGTGAAAACCACCTGGATTGTGGATGACGAACAGATAAGAGGCGCATCGTTTACCATGGCCGGCAAACCGGTTCAGCTGGAACGAGTCAAAGCACCTGAATCCAGGGAAAAGCCACAACGAAAAGAAATTAACGAAAACGCTCAAAAACCGGCCAATGTTGTATCTCTCTTCAACCAAAAAAATAAATAATGCAATAATATTCGATCACAAAACACTTTGGAGATGGAAAAATGAAAAAACTTTTAATTTTATCCTTATTCCTCATTCTCACAAGCTGTGCAGAAAAACCACAAAAAGATTTAAAAACCGGCGACTGCAAAAATATCATCTTTATGATTGGTGATGGTATGGCTGCCGGTCATATTTCTGC
This sequence comes from uncultured Cytophagia bacterium, assembly GCA_964608385.1. Lineage (GTDB taxonomy): Bacteria > Zhuqueibacterota > Zhuqueibacteria > Residuimicrobiales > Oceaniaggregativiventaceae > Oceaniaggregativivens_A. The sequence goes on along the minus strand of CAZSOP010000004.1, from coordinate 14,612 downwards.
AACCCGAATTGCTACCGTAGGGCCGGATAGCATGTTAAGCATGGACACCATGCCCTACACCGGATTTGTAAAAACGCATTCCGCCAACCGCTTGATTACGGATTCTGCAGCATCCGGCACGGCATTGTCCACCGGCTATAAAACCGACAACGGTGTCATCGGATTAACCCCGGATGGCACTCGAGTCAAAAACATCGTAAAAGCCTGTCAGGAAAACAACATGGCGACAGGCCTGGTGGCGACCTCATCCATTACCCATGCAACCCCGGCCGCCATGGCAACCCATGTCAAGAGCCGCAATCAACAGAATGAAATTGCACGGCAGCTCATCGAAAACAAGGTAGACGTATTGCTCGGCGGCGGGCTCGGATATTTTCTACCGTCTTCGCACCCCCTGAGCAAAAGAACCGATGATCTCGAGTTGCTCGGCACAGCCCAGGAATACGGCTATGATATCGTTCAAACCAGAGAAGAACTGCTCAACAGCCAGGCAACCAAATTACTCGGCCTCTTTGCTCCGGTCAGCATGAAAACAACAAACCCGGAACCATCGCTCGCCGACATGACGGAAAAAGCGCTGCAGATTCTTTCCGGCAATAAAACCGGATTCTTTCTAATGGTCGAGGGCAGCCAAATCGATTGGGGCGCACACGATAATGATTTTCAGGAGGTGTTGAGACAAACCGTGCTGTTCGATGAGGCCGTAACGGTAGCGCTCGAGTTTGCCAAAAGAGACAAACAAACTCTTGTTGTTGTCACTTCAGACCACGAAACCGGCGGTCTGGCGGTCAACAAAGGCGACCGCGACGGCAGTAACCTGATCGCAGGATGGACATCCGGTTCCCATACTGCAGAAACGGTACCCCTGTTTGCATATGGTCCGGGAGGGCAACGGTTTGTCGGCCTTTTTGACAATACAAAAATTCCGCAAAAATTTGCCCAACTGATTGATTTGCAAGATTTTCCCCAAAAATAAAAAAAGCCTATCGGTGTTTTATCCCCCACATTATTGCCATCGAAACTTTTTTCCAGCTAGGGCGAGTGCTCTGAACTGCACTCGCTCTCGCCATATTCGATTTCTACAGTAATATGCGATATCTTTATCTTATTAATTAATGCTCTCACCTTGCCCTTGAGACTGATGACCTCATCGCGAGAGGTGTTTTCGTTTACAACCAAATGGGTCGTCAATACATGATGCTCACCGTCCAGCGACCAGATATGGGTATGGTGTGTTGACAAAACATGGTCCAGCGCCTTGAAGCGCTCTTCGATCGCATCAATATCGATGTTTTCCGGAACCGCCTGCGATTAAAATGACCGCATTGATCAAGGCACCGAGCAGGGAAAAACGCCGGTATCCATAAGAGTGCCGGCTCGTCCGCTGCTTGTGCGACAGTCTCTCCATGAACCAGGCCATACCCAGAGCGGTGCTGTCACCCAAATCATGCAAGGCATCGGATAGAATAGCGAGACTCTGCGTCCAGAGTCCGCCGGCAAACTCGATCAGGGTAAAAACCAGATTGAGAAACAGGGCCCATTTTATGTTGGTTTCAGACGGGTGTTTTTCCATTTTTTAAAAACTCTAACAAACAGGCTTGTATAGATAAAATTACAATTCAATGGCGTCCAGCCGGATTTTAGCAAAATAGATGGCTGTTTTTTGTTCATGGCTGGAATAGTAGGTAACATAGAGAATGTCATCCCTGATAACCATTCCAGGATAACTGGTATCCCTGGCACTCGGCAACGAAAAAAGAGGGCGAAACACGGCAGCGGGCAGGATGCGTGCCAAAATGGTCCGGGTTTTGCAGCATCCGGCACTCTTACAATATTTCCCGTTCACGAATCATTCGATACTGACTTTTTTCCACCAGCACTTCAGCAGGTCTCGGTCTGCTATTGTAATTGGAAGCCAAAGTATATCCATAGGCCCCCGACGTCATGACCGCCAGGAAATCTCCGCGTTGCAAAGGCGGCAAGCTGCGGTTGAGTCCCAGAAAATCACCGGTTTCACAAACAGGACCAACAATATCGGCTTTTTCTCTTTTATCGTTGCGATACTGCAGGGGCAGGATTTCATGATGCGCATTATATAGCGAGGGTCGCAACAGATCGTTCATCCCCGCATCAACAACAACGAACCGCTTTCCCCGGCTCTGTTTCGTGAACAAAACCCGGGTCAATAAAACGCCATGTGGTCCGATAATACTGCGACCGGGCTCCAGAATACATTCACAACCGCATTTCTTAATGATATTGATGAGTATGGGAATGACCGCTTCAGGATTGAGCAAAAGCGGATTGCCCTGTCCGGCCAATACCGTGCTGTAATCGACGCCAAAGCCTCCGCCGAGATCAATATGTTCCAGCTCAATCCCATCCGCTTTTAGATGGATGATAAAATCGGTCAGTTTTTCTGCATTTCTGATCCAGGGATCAATCTTGGCAATGTTCGAGCCGATATGAGAATGAATGCCCACAGGCTTAAAATATGGCTGTGCCGCCGCCCAGATAAAAGCCTCTCTGACCTCTGAAAAGGGAATACCGAATTTGTTGGCACTTTTTCCGGTGGTCAGATAGGGGTGCCCTTCGATATCAATATCGGGATTGACTCTGATTGCGACGGGTGTAACGATCTTCAGCCGTTCGGCAATTGCGGCAGTCACTTCCAGTTCCTGCATGGATTCGATGTTCAGGGCCATGATGCGGGAACGGATGGCAAATTCGATCTCTGAATCGGTCTTGCCGACCCCGGCATAGGCGATTTTCTCAGGTGGGAATCCCGCGTTCAACGCCAGCTGTAGCTCACCACCCGAAACCACATCAGCACCCACACCCTGCCCTGCCAGTGTTTTCAATAACACGGGATTGGAATTGGCCTTGAGGGCAAAGCAAAGTTTGTGCGGATAATCCGCAAAAGAACTCTCAAACCGCTGAAGAACACTCAGAACACCGGAAAGACTGTATACATACAGAGGGGTCCCTTCAGTGTCTGCCAGCCGGTTGAGGTCAACAGATTCGCAGAAAAGGTTATCGTCTTTGTAGGAAAAGGTTATCATTAATCGTTCTCCCGGACACTATGGATATGGAAAATATATGTTATTATCTTCATTCGGCCAGCGGGCTCTGACGGTGATCGTATCCGGAAACACATAAAACCGCTCCGCTGCTTGATAGGGCCAGTCATTTCCGTAGCTGAATTTCTCATTACCATCTCTGTCCCGGTAAAGCTCTATTAAATAGCGTCCGGGCAAAATGGACTTGAAACGATACATTGGTATTTTCTGAACCAACCGATATTGATTACCCTGAAGGCTTTTAGCGGTAATATAAAACACGCCCTGCGCATCTTTTTTTTCATCGATAATTTTACCGGCAATCTCCGTCAGAGTATCCGGATTTAAGGTGACGAATTGCTTTCGAAAAGAAGAATCCGCCATTGGATTGCCGCCAAAGTCAAAAACGGAATCGGGTGTAAGGGTGATAAAATAGGTCATCCGGCCCATTAAACTGTTTTCCGGCTGAAATATCAGATGCGCTGCGTTTTTCCAATAAAAATCTCCGTTTACAGCGGTCCCAAAGCTATCCGTCATGCTAAAAACCGTTTGCACGGAAAGCGTATCCATGCTCTCGGAAAAAACAAACCGGAGGGCGCTGTCAAGCGGAGCCGAAACCGAGCTGTCTCCCGGACTCATGCTGAGAAGATAAGGGGCTGTGGTGTCGGCAACATCGGTAGCGTTAACCGTTATCGAATTTTGCAAAGAATCGAGTTTCAAACCGGATTGGTCAAAAGCCCTGAACACCTGCACCGAACAGGGTATAGTCGGATGCATCGGCTGTTTCAGGGTCAGGTGGGCATAAGCACCATTGCGTTCATCGAGATAGGCAAAAGCCAGCTCCTTTTTCTGATTTTGTCTGACTGAAAAATTGTTTATATCTTTCATTTCATAATCGCGCATGGCCTCTGAAAACCTCAAGTCGATATGGCGCCTGTCGACAGCCTGTCCGGATATGAGTGTTGGTGGTGTGGTGTCGCGACGGGCGACGCGAAAACTGACATTATCGATGACCGGCTGCTGTTCATTGAGCTCAATATCACTGGTGCTGACGCCGAGCATGTCGAATTCCGGATTGTAGAGACCATTCATATCCCGGTCCAAAACAGCAAAAAGCCTGTACCGCCCGTGGCTCAGATGGGATAGCAGGTAGCGCCCCTCTTTGCCGCTCTGGGTTACATAAAGCGGAGACATGTGCCTGGGATTTATGGCTCTGCTCTCTTCCAGATCATACGCCCAAATCTGCACGGCTGAACGCGGGGACCGGCTATAGATACGTCCCTCAATTTTACCGCTATCGACCCGGGCTCCGGTTGAAAACGCGAGCGTATATGAATCCGTCATCGTATTATTGCGCAAATCCTTTGTTCCGGCCCCAACGGTAATCACATAGGTGCGGTCTTGCCGCAACCCCTGATCGAAGAGAATACGCAGGCGCCTGCCATCTAATTTGTATTTGACCTTTTCAGCATAAGGGGTGATAAAAAGGGACGAAAAACATGAATTTTGCTCAACGGTTTCAGAGAATTCAATCTCAATATCCCGGGATAGGGGAACGCCGGTCTCATCCTGGGCCGGTTGGGTTTCAACCACAACAGGAGGGGTCTCGTCGACAGGCCCGCCCGGAGGAAAACCCTGCCGGGCACAGGCCAGCAGCAGAAGAAAAACAAATGGAAATTTATTCAGAATCATTTGTACCGGCTTTTCGCTTTTATTTGATGCCGAACCGGAATGACCTCCCAAACATGAAACCAGCCAAAAACCGAATACCTGGCCGGCATGGACCATTCGAACGGTCAGTTCATTCTCGGCAGAACTCTTAAATGTTACAATCAAACATTGATCAAAAAAGTAGATAATCAGGCAGCCAATATCAAGTAATTTTTATCGGGAACATTCGTGCTTAAAATCACATTAACAATTATAAATAGTACCTATATTTAACAAAAAATAAAGCTGTTTTTATGAAAAACCATCACTTCAAAAGCATCCTTCTGTGCGGCTTGGTTTTGATTTCAAATCTGTACTCCCAAACCACAACCTTCCGGCTTGAATGGAATCCGGTTTTGCTGGATACTTTGGGCAATGAAGAAGCCCTGCCGGTGACCTACTGGATATATGGCGACAGCCTTTGTTCCTCGCAACTCGATGAGGAAAACTTTCTCACAGCAACAAAAGATACCGTGTTCGAACACCAGGTGGAACAGGGGCGCAACTATTTTTACCGTATTTTGGCTGTTGATGAATGGGGAAACCGGTCGGTCATAACGAAAAAAACAGGAAACACTCCCTATGTTCTCAGTCAAATCAAAATCTTTTTGGAAGGAGCATTTCGAGAAAACGGTGACAGCATGTATATCTCTCCCGACATGTTCAATCTTATGCCGCTTCAATCTCCCTATAGTGAGAGCAACCGAATGGTACCAGCTCATTCAAATAATACAATAGACTGGATTCTGGTCTCAATATATGAAAATCCACAAGACCCCTCTGTTTACGACAGAGCATTCCTGTTACAAACCGACGGCTGGCTGGCCGATATCGGCAATGAAAATACCGTCCTGGGATTTGCCGGCGTTGATTCAGGATCGTATTATGTTCAGGTGCGGCATCGAAACCATGCGTTTATCCTGTCCAATCAAACAGACCTGACAAAAACGCCCGGGGCAATAAACTTTGCCGGAGATCAATCCACCCACCACGCATCATCCACTGCAAAACAATTAAAAACAAATATTTGGGGGATAATTTCCGGTGATCTCGACCAGGATGGTGCGGTGAATAACGCCGATTACGCGCTCTGGCTGGATCAGGCCCGTCATAGCACGACAGGCTATTCGGGCGCAGATTTGAATTTTGACGGATTTGTAACAACCTCGGATTACACATTGTGGTGGCGTAATTCTCAATAGGTCATCAATCATCCCCGATCTGCGAAAAAATCAAAAATGATTTGCATTTGTCCTATAAAATCAATAACTTATAGAGCAAACAGGAAGTTTTTCCAAAATCCCCATAGTAAACGCTTGAAAACAGGAATGAAATATGGATCGTAAAAAAGTGGAAACGTTTAGAGACCTGGTGGTCTGGCAAAAAAGTCATCAGCTGACGGTGGAAATTTACAACTCGACAAAAAAATTTTCCAAAAAAGAAAGCTCTTCACTTGCTGAACACATGCGCCAATCCGTTGCCCCCATACCCACCAATATCGCCAGGGGTTTTAAAAAGCGAGGGAAAAAGAATAAAATTCACTATTATCAACAAGCTTTTATGATTGTCGAAGAGGTTCGTTATTACCTCATCCTTTCACAGGAACTCGGAGAGTATAAGGAACCGGAGGCTGCTCTGGAACTATGCGATGATATTGAACGCATGCTCAAGCGACTGATCCGCTCTGTCGCCGCTCCGCGTGAACAGAAACAGTAAGACCTAGTCTCGTATATTTTCGATAAATATAAATATGGCTGCCAGCTGATAAGCTATTGCCACTGTTTCACCCAAAATTTCCCACCAATCTTGTACGGGTTTCTCCGGAACGAATATCTCATCCCCTTCCTCGATGATGGCGTTACTATTTCCTTTCATCCACTCGCCATGCTTGGATTTAATAATACGTATTTTGGATTTATGGGCGTGCCAGTTGTACCCTCCTGCCAGCTGAATATAATACTGCATCGTCTTCCCGGGATGGTGGGGATACAAACCGGGGTTGACAACCTGGCCGTTTACCCGTATGGTTTGTCCGACGGTAGGAACGATGATGATGTCACCGTTCAACAACGTGGCATCGTATCTTTCGTCGCTCTCCTCAAACAGGGCGACAAAATCAACCGGCATCATTCCTTCCCGAACTCTTGATTTAAACTTGAAATATTCCCGTTCCATATCCGTCATTTCGGCGGCCCGCATACTCTTCAGGCGTTCTAGTTCCTTGTCTTCCTGCGGTTCAAAGGATTTACGCATTATATAGGCCCGTTCCAGAGATGCTTCCCGGGTAAACCCTCCGGCATACCGGATGAGTTCGGAGAGCGTATTTAAATCAGGCGTCAGGGCATAAGTCCCGGGATAGCGAACCTGGCCCTCGATCTTTACATTTTGTTTTTGTTCATAATTGGTTTGATAATGAACGAAGAGACGATCATTCGGGTGCAAAGGCGTGTCCAGGGTGCTGTCCACCAAAATGCCGTTTTCTGTATAAAGCGGCATGATTATGCGTTCGATATGCTTTAAGCTCCTCATCCTCACCAGTTCGATTTCGCTGGAATCGGCATCCTGAGTGAGGCCGTGTGAAAAAAGCAACAAATCCTCAATCCGGTCACCGTCTACAAACTCAAAATCTCCGGGTAATTTGACGGCACCATGGATCTCGATTCTGCCGGCGCTTTTTTCCGCATAAGGAACAACAATCACATCGCCATCGAGGAGATAAGGACTAGCATCCAGGTCCCCGTATAACCTGTAGCGCATCAAATCAGCAAAGAGCGTATCTCCATTCATCCGTTTAATCATAATCCGGCGTCTGGACGCCCTGACAATATGCCGTTTCGCTTCATGCTGTTTTTCATCCTCTTCAAAACCCATGGTATCGGTCGGGGGCATGGCCTGCAGCGACTCCTCGCGTGAGCGTTGCTGATCGGCTATCTGCCGGCGCTTAATCGCCTGTTCTACAAATCCTCCGGCCAGCACGATGGCATCGGAAACACGCATACCGGCGTTCACCTCAAACGCCCCGGTCATACCAACAGCGCCACTTACCGTGACCCGAAAGGAACGCAACTCCACCAGCGTCACCAATACCTCTTTGGCGACATGGCGTTTTCTGAGTTTCCGCGCAATTTTTTCTTTTGCGCTTTGCAGATCGAGGGAAGAAACATCGACAGTTCCGACAGCGGGAATCAGCAAATATCCTTCCGGCATCACCATAAGCTGATGATTGACACCCTCTCTGCCGATGATTTGTACGTTTAATACATCGCCGGGTCCCAGAATATATTGGGCCGGATCTATCGCCTGTTCGAGGACGGGTTTGATACTGGTACTGGCAACCACAGACTCTTTTTTAAGATTCTCTTTAAGCGAAGTAATTTCCCGCATCTGCTCGAGATTCTGTCCATAGCCAATCACACCAATCAATAAAATGTACAAAAATAAAAATCGCATAATTCTCTCTTTTGCTATCCATTAAATTGACTCAAAATTTCAACAATCCGGGCTGCGCTTTTTCCATCCCAGAGAGGAGGTGTTTCCCCTGTCACACCATCTCCGCTGATAATCGTTTCGACTGCTGAAATGATATCCTCTTTTGAAGATCCGACCAGACGATTGGTGCCGAGCTCGATGGTCACCGGGCGTTCGGTGTTTTGCCGCAGCGTCAGACAGGGCACTTTAAGATAAGTGGTTTCTTCCTGTATCCCACCCGAATCGGTCAGGATCAACCTGGCATATCGCATTAATTTTAAAAAGGTCAAATAGCCCAAAGGTTCCAGTAAAAACAAATTATTCAATCGCCTGATATCCTGATCGAGCTTGAATTCCTGCAGCATTTTCAGAGCGCGCGGATGAATCGGGAAAATAACGGGGAGATTGGTGGTAATCACCTCAAGCGCTGAAACAATATCGCGCAACACCTTCTCATCATCGACATTGGATGGACGGTGCAGCGTCATCAGCGCATAGTCTTCGGATTTAATGCCGAGGTCATCGAGAATCGTGGATGCTTCCGCTTTATCAAGGTGTTCGATTAACGAATCGATCATCACATTACCGACAAGATGAATCTTGTCACTGGAAAATCCTTCATTTTTCAGATTTGTCAGGCCGCTCTTTTCACTAACGAACATCAAATCCGAAACCGAGTCGGTAAGAATACGATTGATCTCTTCGGGCATAGTCCGGTCAAAGCTGCGCAAACCGGCTTCAACATGAGCGACCGGAATGTGCAGTTTAACGGCAACCAGAGATGCAGCCAGAGTGGAATTGACATCTCCAACCACGACAATCCGATCCGGCCGTTGCTCAAAAAAGATTTTTTCCAGCTCAATCATAATGGCTGCGGTTTGACGGGCGTGGGAGCCGGAGCCCACACCAAGGTAGAGATCCGGTTCCGGCATGCCGAGCTCTTTAAAAAACGTCTGCGACATTTTTTCATCATAATGCTGGCCGGTATGGATCAAAAAAGGTGAAAAGCCGTGTTGACTCTGCATTAAACGATGAATAGGGGCTATTTTCATAAAATTGGGTCGGGCCCCGACGATATTGGCGATTTTTAACATCATAACCGATTATAGTGTTTTTTGATAGTTTTGTTTATAGAATTCCAGATATTCGCCGGTTTTCAATTTTTGCCACCACCAGCGATTGTCCTGATACCACTGTATCGTAAATCTCATCGCATCTTCAAACGAGTATTTGGGGGTCCATCCGAGAGTTTTGATCTTTTCGGTTTCAACGGAATAGCGGCGGTCATGTCCCGGCCGGTCCTTGACAAACGTCTTCAAAACGGAAGGCTTTTTCAATGTCTCGAGAATGAGATCCGTTATTTCTATGTTCATACATTCATTGCCACCGCCGATATTGTAAACCTGGCCATCCGCTCCCCTTTCAATGAGAAAGTCGATGGCATCGCAATGGTCCAAAACATAGATCCAATCCCTCACATTTTTGCCGTCACCATAGATGGGCAATTCCAAATCATCGAGAGCATTGGTCACAAAAAGCGGAATCAATTTTTCGGGATATTGATACGGGCCGTAATTATTCGAACAGCGGGTGATGAGCACCGGCAAATCATAGGTTTTAAAATAGGAAAACGCCAGCCGATCCGCCCCGGCCTTGGAAGCGGAATAGGGACTGGAGGGCTCGAGAATATCCGTCTCTTTGAATGAGCCTTTGTCGATACTCCCATAAACCTCGTCCGTACTGATCTGGATAAATTTTTCAACCTTGTTATTCCTCGCCGCCTCCAACAAAACAAAAGCACCATAAATATCTGTTTTGATAAAGTCATCCGGTTTACCGATCGAGCGATCCACGTGACTTTCGGCTGCGAAATTAACGATAATATCGACATCGGCCGTCAACGCATCAACAACCGCCGCATCGCAGATATCCCCTGCGACAAATTTATAATTCGGTTTTGCTTCAATCTCTTTTAAATTTTCCAGATTACCGGCATAGGTCAGCTTGTCCAGGTTGGTCACCCTGACATCGTCGCCGTACTTTTCAAAGAGGTAATGAATAAAATTGCTGCCGATAAATCCAGCTCCGCCGGTGACGAGATAGTGTTTCATGCCTACCCTCTCATTTTAAAATATTGAAAAAATACAAATCCAGCCGGTCAAAGTCAAACCCATAATTTACGACGCTGCTTTTTGCGCGAGAAGCAGCATTTCAAAATCATCCTGATTCAGGGATTTTTTTGAAAAATTACCGGCAATGGTTCCCCAGACCTCTTTCAGCTTCAGACCGGCCGCCTGTAGCAGCAGCCGCAGCTCGGGAACGGTATAATAGCGAACAGAGCACTCTTCGTTATATTCATTTCCGTCCCGGCCCAGATAGGTTTCTTTCCAGTAGACGCGGCAGTCAAGAATATCAAAATGTTCATCCTTTCTGGGGTGTCTGAAAGCAAACGCCGCGTTCAGGGCGTTGAGAAACAGGTGGCCACCCGGCTTTAAGCAGTGAGCTATATTGGAGAGGATCCGTTTGTGCTCCTCATCGTTTTCCATAATCCCAAAAGCGCCTTCGCATAAAGAAAAAACCCAGTCAAAATGGTCCATAAAGGGTAAATCCCGGGCATCAGCGACAACAAACCGGTTTTGCGGCTGTTGACACTGTTTTTGTGCAAGTCGTATAAAATCCTCGCTGATATCAATGCCGGTGACCGCATAGCCCCGCTTTAAAAGGGCCAGGCTGTGCCGACCAGGCCCGCATCCCAGGTCCAGAATTCTCTGGTTTTGCGGTTGGCCGAACAGGGCGGAAAGAAATTCCGCCTCCTGCTCAGTGCCCTTTGTGTAATCGTATTCAAAATATCGCTCGCCGATTTGCGAATAAAGCCGCGTATACCAAGCCTGTTTGTATACCATTATCATACCAAGAATGTTGAATTAGTGCGTACAACTTTTTATATTACAGCATTATTCAACAAATATCAAGTCTAAATATATGGCGGGCCTGAACATGGAACACAGCTTACGTCTGGGACTGATGCAGATGAATAGCACGGTCGGTGCTCTGGGGCGGAATAAAAACAAGATAATCGAAAACATTAACAAAGCCGCAGACCTCGGCTGCCGGCTGGTCGCTTTTCCAGAACTCTGTATCACCGGTTATCCGCCGGAAGACCTGCTTTACCGCAAGGATTTTATATCCGATCAACGCGCCATGCTGAAGGATATCGCTTCGCACTGTGAGCGAATCGTAGCCGTTGTCGGATTTGTCGACGATGACGGAGAGGGTCTTTACAATGCCGCCGCGATCCTGGCAGAAGGCAAACATCTGGCCACCTATAGAAAAATCAACCTGCCCAATTACAGCGTCTTTGATGAAGAGCGCTACTTTACAGCGGGCTCGGAACCGTTTATCCTCCATCTCGGTCATATTCGTGTGGGTATCAGTATTTGCGAAGATATCTGGGTCGAGCACAACGTCACTGAAGTTGAAGGCATCTATGGTCATGCGGACATATTGCTCAATATTTCAGCATCGCCCTATTATAAGAACAAGGGAAAAGAGAGGCGAACGCTGCTACAAAAACGCAGCCGTTTTACCGGTTGTCTTGTGGCCTATGCCAATCTGGTCGGAGGCCAGGATGAGCTCGTTTTCGATGGCCAGTCCATGCTGGTCAAGCCCGACGGCTCATTGCAGGCCGCTGGAAAAGCCTTTGAAGAGGATTTTATAACTGTCGACGTCGACATTGCCGAAATCCGCTCGTTTTTACCGAAAAGTGACTCGCACAAAAACGCCTTTATCAACCCCTTTGGCGCCATCCATCATATCAAAACCGGATTGCCTTCACCACACAAGCACGAAGCGCTTGAACCGGCCATTCTGCCGCCACAAAATGACCTGGAAGAACAGATATACAAAGCGCTGCTGCTGGCGTTGCGCGACTATGTGCATAAAAACGGATTTAAAAAGGTGGTGCTCGGACTCAGCGGCGGCATCGATTCCGCTCTGGTGGCCGCCCTGGCAGCAGACGCCCTGGGAAAAGAAAATGTCAAAGCCATCAGCATGCCGTCACAATACACCTCGCAATCGAGTATCGACGATGCCCGGCGGCTGGCCGGCAATCTGGGGATCGAATGCATCGAGATCGAAATCAAGAATATATATGATATCTCCAGAAAAATGCTTGCTCCCTATTTCAAAGGCAGAGAAAAAGACACCACGGAAGAAAATTTACAGGCGCGTATCCGCGGCAATCTGCTCATGGCCCTCTCCAATAAATTCAACTGGCTGGTGCTGGCGACAGGAAACAAAAGCGAGGTCAGCGTCGGATATTGCACGATCTACGGCGACATGGTCGGCGGCTTTTCCCCGCTCAAGGATGTATACAAGATGATGGTTTACCGATTGTGTGAATATCGCAACAACATGGCCAAAACGGATATCATACCAACATCGATCATCGAAAAGGCGCCATCGGCAGAATTAAAACCGAACCAGACAGACCAGGACAGCCTGCCCCCCTATCCGATGCTGGATAAAATCCTTGAACTCTATATCGAAAGAATGCTGGGACTGGAAGAGATCGTTGAACAGGGATTCGACAGGGCGGTGGTCAAAAAAGTGACCAGACTGGTGGATATTAACGAATACAAACGGCGACAGGCGGCGCCGGGAATCAAAATCACACCGCTGTCCTTCGGTAAAGACCGCCGTTTGCCGATCACGAATCTCTACAGGCCGGGCTGATCAATAGGTGATTTTTTTTATTGTAGAGACGCCCGACTCGGGCGTCTCTCTACGGTGGGCACTTCTACACCAGAACTTTCATACCCTTTTCTCCATCCCTTTCCAGCGATTCGATTCCCCCGCCATTCTCCGATTATTGCAGACATGGCGAAAACGTTTTATGTTAATATTAATCTATGCGGGAAAGACCTAAAGTAACTTGTTTCAAATGAAAACTCGTATCCCCTTTGCATTTGAATAAATGTATATCATAAAAACCGGCCGATATTCACAACTCCACCTTAATCCTAAAAATATAACTGTTCAATAAAAAAAAAGAGTTCTTTGGCACTCTTGTTACTGTTAAAAAAGGGATACAAATGAATGGGTTTTGCCTAAAGAGCTCTTTTCAGGATCAAAGATAAATCGCAGCTTTTGCAGAATTTATCTTGTTATACCCTGGTTTGAGCGGATTCCAGGCAAATAGAGGTCCCCAAAACAGGTAACATATTACAATCAATAACGTCGTTAAAAGGAACACTTTTTAAAATAAATTTTCTTTTCAGCTCATTGACAATCACAATTTGATTATTCGGAATTTGGCCGACCCAGTGCCTCTGTTATTAAAATCCACTGTATGATGGTTACAATGACGGCAATTTTCACCAGCCAGTTAAATCCCTCACCGAGCCGGAAAAAAAGTAATGCAACCGGAAATAGTATCACCGCAATGGCTAGCGTTTTCCAATCAACCCGATACCATTTGAGTTGCGCCACCGGTCGTTGACCGCGACTTTCCTGTATTACTAAAATGATAGCGAGAATCGAAAAAATGACAAGAGGAACAACGAGCCAAATAAGGTTCAGATGAATTCCCCAGGTGCCAAAGGATATCCTGGCGTTGGATTGCATGCTGCCATAAATAAAAAGTCCTGTAATGGCCAGGTGCCAGCAGATAAGTAAAACATGATAAATCGATCCGAGTTTACCGCGCCCTTCCAGATAAAAAAGAAAGAGAGCAACAAGTACTACAAGCGGCGGAAGCCAAAACTCCCCCATCATCCCTTTTCCGCCAACAGCAAAAATCCTCCAGCTCGAGATTTCCGGTTTCAGTAACATTCGCATCGTGGACGTCCAAAAAAACGTTGAGGTTAATATTGTCCAGGTCAATACGATTCCCCTGAGATTGATTGATTTTTCAGCGATGACTGTTCTCCTTATAATATAAACGAGTTGATATTTGCAATATCATTCATAGCATACGGTTGCATAAAAACCAGGTCGATCCTCAGCGATCATGCCGGGTATTGACTTCATTTTCACAAACGTCGCCAAGATGTGAACAAGTGTATAAAAAAATTTTATCTATTTTAGATGAAAAAATCAAGCAAAAAGAAGCTTTAAAATCAAGGGTTGTTTTTTTCTATCAGCGATCCGGGGCCGAACCCGGTTGAGTTATTGTTTATTTTAAACAGTATCCAAAACAATTATCGTTTTGGCACCTGGAAGAGCCTTTTCAAGCTAAAATGGCGGGGTTAAGAGAACAACTCCCTTGCCTGGAGAGATCGTTTCGGGGTCAAAAAGAAGGCTCTAAGGGCGATCTTTGAACTTTTTTAGGATCATCCGGTTAATGCGTACCCAAAACCGCCAAGCTCGCCAAGA
>CAZSOP010000003.1:0-30927 GCA_964608385.1 uncultured Cytophagia bacterium | reverse complement strand
GTTCAAGGAATTGGCCGGTGTCGGTGTTGCGTTCAAACTCGCACAGGGGTTGCTTATAAGGCTCGGAATTGACCTGTCCGTTTTGGAGCATTATCTCGAGTTTGTCGCCATCGGCACCTCCGCAGATATCGTGCCCTTGGTGGAAGAAAACAGAATTTTCGTTAAAAAGGGCCTGGAAAAGCTTAACCATACAGAGAATCTGGGCCTGAAAGCTCTTTTACAGGTGATCGGACTTGAGAACAAGGAGATCGGGACCGGTCATATTGTCTTTTTGATCGCACCGCGCATCAACGCAGTCGGAAGAATGGGTGATGCTGAGCGGGCGGTCAAACTTTTAACCGTGAACGACTTAACCACAGCTTGTACTATCGCCCAGGTTCTGGAACAGGAAAATCGACATCGTAAAAATATTGATGAAGAAACCTTCAACGAAGCTCTGGTCTATGCGGAAGATTTTTTTAGTTCCCAGGCGCCGAACTCGCTGGTATTATCAAAAGATGGCTGGCATCCGGGTGTGATCGGTATTGTTGCATCCCGGGTGGTGGAAAAATTTTATCGACCAACCATACTGATTTCCGTCGAAAAGGGAATTGGAAAGGGGTCGGCACGCAGCATAAAAGATTTTGATATTTATGATGCCATCAAGCAGTGCGAAGATTTACTCATCGGCTATGGTGGTCACAAGTACGCAGCCGGCCTGTCTATCGAAGAGAACAAGATTCCGGAACTGCGTGAGCGCTTTGAATCCTTGGCCCAGGAGACGATTTCTCCTGACCTTTTGATACCAAAATTATTCATCGATTCCGAAATTACACTTGATGAAATCGATGAAAGATTTATTAAAATACTAAAGTTCTTTGCGCCGTTCGGCCCCAAAAACATGCGACCGGTTTTTTATTCTCATAATTTGGAGATTGTTGGAACCCCTGCAATTGTGGGAAGCAATCACATCAAATTCAAGGTTCGTCAGAACAGATGCGTATTTGATGTGATCGGATTTGGCAAAGCGGATTACCATTATCGCCTGAATCCCGGTCAAAAAAATTTGGATATGGTTTATGTGATCGATGAAAATGAATATTTGGGTCGTAAATTTCTACAATTGAGAGTGAAAGATATTAAATAACCAGGAGGTTCGAATGGATCCCAGAGATGAACAAGGTAAAATCTGGATGAATGGCAAATTGATACCCTGGAAAGATGCCACCATCCATGTTATGTCTCATGTCATACATTATGGAACCGGGGTATTCGAAGGAATCCGCTGTTATAAAACGCCAAACGGCCCCAGTATTTTTCGTTATCGCGAGCATATGAAAAGATTGCTGGATTCCGCCAAGATATATAGAATGGAAATACCCTTCAGCCTCGAAGAGCTGATGAAAGCGGGTAAAGAGGTTGTCAAAATTAATGAAATGGAATCAGCTTATCTGAGACCTATTGCTTTTCGGGGATATAACAGCCTTGGGGTGGATCCGTCAAAATGTCCGGTAGAAGTTGTGATCGCTGCCATGAATTGGGGGAAATATCTGGGTGAAGAAGCCATCGAATACGGCGTTGATGTCAGCGTTTCCTCCTGGAATCGCATGGCTCCCAATACCATGCCGACCATGGCCAAGGCTTGTTCGAATTATATGAACTCTCAACTTTTGAAAATGGAAGCTCTGGTCAATAATTATGCTGAAGGTATCGGCCTCGATGTTTTTGGACATGTGAGTGAAGGTAGCGGTGAAAATATTTTTGTTATTCGCGACGGCATCATGTATACACCACCAAATGATGCCGGTATTTTGCCCGGTATTACCCGGCACTGTATCATTCAGCTTGCCGCGGAATTCGATATTCCCGTCAAGGAAACCCATATCGCCCGGGAAATACTCTATATAGCTGATGAAATCTTTTTTACCGGTACTGCAGCAGAAGTTACACCGATACGATCGATCGACCGGATTAAAATTGGAGAGGGAAAACGCGGTCCTCTGACGGAAAAGCTGCAAAAGCGTTTTTTCGAATATGTCAATGGCGACTGTGAAGATATCTATGGGTGGCATGACTATATCAAATAGTTCTGAAAACATTGAAGAAGAATTGAAAATTCCTTCGTCTATAGGTCCCAGGCGTAAAGCCCGGGAGATCGCTCTGCAAGGTCTGTATGCTGTTGAACTTTCGCAAAACACCATACAGGAAGCGATGAGCAATCTGAGGGATATTTATAAAGAATCAGATTTTATTTTTTCATTTGCCCGGGAGCTCCTGACCAGAGCCAAAGAGTGCAAATCTGAACTGGATCAATATATTCAGGCGAAAACCACCAATTGGGATTTTGAAAGAATAGCTATTATCGATAAAATCATTCTGAGAATCGCTATTTGTGAATTTTTGTATTTTAATGATATCCCCCCCAAGGTATCCATAGATGAGGCAATAGAGCTGAGTAAATGTTATAGTACCGAGCAGAGCGGTCGTTTTGTCAATGGCATCCTGGATGCTATTTTGAACGATCTGAAAAAGAGCAAGAAAATCAATAAATCAGGACGCGGCTTGATGGATTCCTCATCCAAAGATCGTTCATAGTTTTCCCCTGAAACTTTCAAGAATTCCAAACATATAAACTTTACCGTTGATTTTGAAAATGGTTAAGAATGCATGAGGTAATTGAATGGCTAAATCAATCGAAAATATATTTGCAAAACTGTTTGGCGGTACCGCTACGGATAAATTTCTGAAAGAAGCTTCTCAGGTCGTTGAGGAGATTAATCAGATCGTCGACGATTATCAAAACATCACTGATGACGAATTAAGAGCAAAAACTCAAGAATTTAAATACCGGCTACATGCCGGTGAAACACTGAATGATATTTTACCGGAAGCGTTTGCAACTGTCAAGGAGACTTGTAAACGGTTGTTGGGTAAGAAATGGATTGTGAGAGGTCAGGAGATCACCTGGGATATGGTTCCCTATGATGTACAGCTGGTCGGCGCTCTGGCTTTGCATCAGGGGAAAATTGCAGAAATGGCCACCGGAGAGGGAAAAACACTTGTCGCCACCATGCCGCTCTATCTCAATGCGCTTTCCGGGGAAGGCGCACATCTGGTAACGGTTAACGACTATCTGGCTCAGCGTGACTGTGAATGGATGGGTAAGGTTTATGAGTTTTTGGGATTGAAAGCCGTCGCCCTTCACGGTGATCTGCCGCCGGAAGAAAAACGCGATGCCTATAACGCCGATATAACCTACGGCACCAACAATGAGTTTGGTTTCGATTACCTGCGCGACAATATGGCCATCGATGTATGGTCTGTGGTGCAACGACCTCTGAACTATGTTATCATCGATGAGGTGGATAGTATTCTGATCGATGAGGCCAGGACGCCGCTTATTATTTCCGGCTCGGTGGGGGCGCCGCGAAATGTTTACCGCGATTTAAAACCGATCGTTGCCAATCTGTATAAGAAACAAAAAGAACTCGTCGAACAGCTGATTCGGGAAGGAAAAGCGCTCCTCGATAGCGACGAAGAAAAAGCCGGCTTGATTTTGTTGCGTGCACAGCGCGGCGATGCTAAAAACCCCGCCCTTCTTGAATTGCTGACCTCTGAATTTTGGGTCAAAAAACTTATAGAGCGAATTCAGGGACAGTTTGAAATCAATAAAACCATGTCCGAGGTCGATGCAGAGCTCTATTTCACGATCGATGAAAAAAGCAATGTGGTGGATATTACGGAAAAGGGACGAATTTTTCTTTCCGGAGGCCGGGATGAGGATATTGTTCGGAAAATCAAAATACTCGATGACCTCGATAACGCACTGCAACAATTAAGCAAACGAAAGGATGCCGTTCGTTATTATAATGAAACGGATTCTGGAAGCGGCATGGATATGACGCTGGAGGGAAAACTGTTTCTCTGCGGCGCTTCGGTTCAGATTGAAGAGGCAATGCGGAGCGCTTTGGCCGCGCTCGATGAACGCATGCATGAATTTCCCGATGCCGTCAGCAGGCTGATAGAGCAAAAAAATATGGACAAAAATTCTGCATGGCGTCGCTTTTTTAACATGTCGAAAAAGGCCGATAAACTGGTTCAGGATATCAGTGCCGACGGTATCGCATTTCTCAATGAAAAAGAGCCGGATGAATCCTACCAAAATGCCGTACAGGGCCTCGAAAAGCTGTTTGAATTTATCGGTCAGGAATCCAGTGAGGAGGATAATCCCAGAATTCAAAATGAGAGACGGCAGCTCTATATTCAAACTTTATTTGAACTCTCCTCACAAAGTCATTGCCCGATTGGGCTGACTGGTGAGGGCAAAGCTGCAGTCATTGCGATTTTACAGGATGTAAATCCGGAGATGCTGCCCTTTATACATAAAATCAGAACCATGCTCAGCCAGGAAGAGGGTGAGGCATCGCCGCAAGGCGCAAGTCCGGCTCTGCTCGCAAAGCATCAGGATTATTTTGAATTTGCAGATAATGGGTTGGTTATCAAACACATCACCGAGAAGGGCCGCATTGCGCTTTTAGGTGGTAATCCGGATCTCTATGTTTTGCCGGACAGAAGCATTGTTGAAAACCGGGACCAGGCTACTCAGGAACTTCTGGACCGTACATTGAATCAATCTCAGTTTGATTATATCGGTCGGGTTCAGGCCATCGAAAAAATGAATTCAGACCTGACAGCCCTCTGTGAATATGAAGAACAAAAGGCTGCTGAACATCAGTCATCTTCTGAATTCTACAAAAAAGTAAACATCTATGATCAGGAAAGAATTCAGTTTACCGATAAGGGCATGGCCGTGGTCAGTGACTATGCTTCACAAACGGAGAGTCTCTTAAATGCTTTGGATGCGGAGTTGCGCAAGCAGGATCAGAACGTTTTCCAATATAACGATCGCAATCAACCTGTGTCCCTGGTCAAAACGGTTTTGGACGAGCTGCTCGGCGTCCCATACGGTCAGATTCAGGGCAAAATCAAGGAATGGCAGCATAACCTGGACGAAAACCAAGACAGCAATGCTGTCCGGTTGCGATTGAGTCTCGATGACTATCTAATTTCACACTTTTCTCAGCTTAAAGACAAGTTTGCGAGTCCTTCCCGCATCTATGAAGAGCTTGAACGCATTGACCGCGTTTTTAAACTGCGACTGTCCAGTTTGACCTCTGATGAATTATCTCCCCGGGATAAACAGAGGGTGATATATCGTTATTTTGATGTCGATGGAGAACCCGACTTTTCCGCTTCAGAGATCGGACTAAAAATCACCGGCTTATCCGATTCGGGTTTTCGACTGTTGATGGGCGAGGCGCTCAATCGCCGGCGGGTTGTGGAAAAGCTTGTTGAATTAACAAATGATCCAGACATCGATTCAGAAGCGTTGTTCGAATTGAGTCAATCGGGATATCCCCGTTCTTTTAAAAACATCGCCAAAAGCCGCTTGATCGATGGCCTGCCGTTTTATCGGTATGACAAGGAATTCTCCGACTTTCGCGAAGAAATATTGCGCATCAGCAGTAAAAAAGTAAATTCCCGTTCCGAGCTGGAAAATATCCTGCCAAAGGACAAGACACATCTTAAAAACAAAGGTATTCTTTTCGATGAACGCGAATTGAATGATTTGCTTTCAAAGGCCCATGCACCCAATTTGGTTTTGACTCAGAATGAAATAGAGTCCTGGTTTCATATTCACTTTGAGCGCAAGCCTCAGCGTGAATTGGAACGCCAGCGCGATCGCCTGTGGCGGGATTATAACCGCGTTGAGGAGCGCATTCAAAATATTTCTCAGCTTTTAAAAGCCTATACGCTCTTTCATAAAGACGTTGATTATGTGGTTAAAACCCTTGAAGAGAGCGATTTGCGCCGTCACGGCGGAGGAAAGGGTAAAAAAGCCGTCATGATTGTTGACCAGTTCACCGGCAGACTGATGCCCGGTCGTCGCTTTAGTGAGGGATTGCATGAGGCCCTTGAAGCTAAAGAGAATGTAGAGGTTCAGGCTGAAACACAAACTTTGGCGACAATCACCATACAGAATTTTTTCCGTCTTTATAAAAAAATAGCCGGAATGACCGGTACGGCGGAGACCGAGTCACAGGAGTTTTTCAGTACTTACAAACTGGATGTTGTTGTCATTCCCACAAATAAACCCGTGGTGCGGGATGATTATAACGATGTTATATATCGCACAAAAAACGAAAAATACAATGCACTGATCGAGGAAGCCATTCAGATGCATGAACAGGGACGCGCCATTCTTATCGGCACCATTTCCGTCGATGTGTCAGAGCGGCTGAGCCAGCTTTTAACCCGGCGCGGTATCCCCGTCGCCAATTGGCTCAAAAAGGGGGACGTCTCCAACGAACTGGAATCAGGCAAATTTCATACAGTGTTGAATGCTAAATTTCACAAATCCGAGGCGGAAATCGTCATCAAGGCGGGATTGCCAGGCTCGATTACAATTGCGACCAACATGGCCGGCCGCGGTACTGATATAAAACTGCATCCCGCCGTAAAAGAAAAAGGTGGTTTGCATATTATCGGTTCTGAAAAACACGAGGCGCGTAGAATTGACCGTCAGTTGCGAGGAAGAGCCGGACGTCAGGGAGACCCGGGTTCATCGCGTTTTTATTTGTGTCTGGAAGATGATTTGATGCGGCTCTTTGGCTCTGACCGCATTACAAATATCATGAGCCGGTTGGGCCCATCGGAGCAGGGAGAGCGAATCGAACATCCCCTGATTACGCGATCTATTGAGCGCGCTCAGAAAAAAGTGGAAGAACGGAATTTCGAAATCCGGAAACAATTGCTCGAATACGATGATGTGTTGAATGAGCAGCGTAAAATTATATACAAGCGGAGGCTAAACCTGCTGGGTTTTGCAGAGATAGAGGATATGGTGGAATCCAAAGCAAAGCGCTATTTCGGGGAAGAAGATAACCGGGCAACGTGGGACGTTGATGGGCTGATAAATAATGTAAAGGAATATTTTAATCAAGATTCGCCTTTTTCGGCAAACGAGCTCGAGTCCCAAAGTGTGGATGAAATTAAAAACAGGCTGGGGGATTGGATTTCTCAACAGCTGGATGAACGGCATTACATTGAATCGATGCGAATCCGGCATCGTATACTGGGAAGCTGTCAGATGGATGAATTGATTCAATATATTGTCGGCCATCTGATTCACCTGCACCGAATGGGAAAATCCGATTTCCAAAGTTGGAACCTGGAAGGACTGGAAACCGATCTTGAACGTATATTTAACAAAAAACCGGCTGTTCGGCAAAACGTTGATAATTCTGAGCAATTAAGAACCAGCCTGATAGAGTGGGCCAAACAGGTTTACAGAGGGGATTATAAAAAACAACACGCTGAATTTGAGCAGCTCTTGTTCGGTCGCTTGTCCTTTGAAGAATTTGTCGATGTTTTTCTCTTTGCCATGATGCACTTTCATCTAAATCCGGCGCAACCTCCTGTTTCCTGGGAAAGCAAACGGTTTTTTCATGACCTTGAGCGCATTTTCGCGTCGACTCCGGAAGTGGGTCTCAATGAAATACGGACCATCAGACGGCAAAAACTGAAGGAGATTCTGCGTGCCTGGGTCGCCGGCCTGAATATACATCCGGATAACTATCTCCTTTACCGTCACCGCATACTCGGCTTGCTATCATTGTCAACGTTCGTAGATGCTCTGGCTTTATCTTGTCTGGTCGATGAAGAAGGGCGTTTGTTGCGCGACGAATTTCAACTTGCTCAAAAAGAACAACTACTGGATAACGTTTTTGGTGAAGGTTTTGCTAAACGTAATCACACAGAGAACCAGGAGCGATATCGCGAGAATATTTTGCAAAGTGCGCGTGAGGCATTCAACAGCGAGTTCCGCAAGCGGCGTTCCGCCTATGGCACGGTTATGCTTGCCGGTGCCACCAATGATGCTTTTATCCAGGCAGTCGTTCAGGTGGTTGTGGATCAGGCCATCCAGAGCGGTGATGCGGATAAAACATTGTCACAAATGCTCGACTTTATCTTTCTCAACCGGCCGGAAAAGCTCGGAGCTGTTGTTCAAGATCAAAGCAAGCTTGATGAATTGAAAAAAGATCTGATTGCCTGGGCGTTGCGATTACACAGCGCCATTCATTATCAGCAGAAACGGCTCGAACAGGCCCGGTTGAGCAGTGAAATTGTAAGAGATTCTATCCTGACCATGATAGATGATACCCTTTACAATGTGATTTCCAATCTACTCGGTGAATCGGATGATCTTGATCGGGAACTGGTGGGCAGATTACAGACCGAATGCCGGCTTGTATTTCGTCAATCACCGCGAATCGCGGATGACGGTGATGAGGCCTTTGATCCCGCTCATGTACTAGAGGATTTAAATCAGTGGGCTCAGTCTATTTATCTGCGACGTATCAGGGAATTGGGTGAAGATTTGGCTGCCCGTTATGAACGCTATTATATGCTCGATAAAATAGACGACAATTGGCGCCAGCATCTTCATGCGATTGATGAATTGCGCGAGGGAATTGGATTGCGCGGCTATGGTCAAAAGGATCCCTTGCTCGAATACAAATCCGAAGCCTATAAAATGTTCGTTCAAACCATTGATCGGATGAACCGGGATGTGGTTTCCACTCTGTTTAATATTTTTGATGTCGGTGGTGAACTGGAGGAAAAAAAGCAACAACGTTCAGAACCAAAAGAATATGTAACCACACATTCTCAGGTTCAAACCTTTCAGCAGACAGCCCCGGCAACCTCTCCGGCGGCCAAGGTTCAGAGCAGAGGACAGGCAGGGGGAGGGGGCACACAAAAGCCGAAACAAGCTGTTAAAGTCGGCCGAAATGATCCCTGTCCCTGTGGTAGTGGCAAAAAGTATAAACAATGCTGTGGCAGCAAAGTTTGAACAATGAAATGATTTGACTTGTAATAATAAATTCTTATATTGAAAATGAGCAAAGAAAATGAGTGAAAAATCAAGAGCTTATGGAATGAAGCGAAACATCGTGGATATATTGACGTTTATAATGAGCGAAATACAATCGAACCCTTTGCAGGATATTGATTTTGATTTAATGGTCGAGACGTTGGAAGACCATGGATATAGTGATGAAGAAATTTCGGCCGCTATGGATTGGATTTCACAACACAGTGAAAGCATTGATCGCCTGGTTTCAACAGGAAATTCAGACCTCCCGAGACCTGTGTGGCGACAGCTTAATGATGTAGAAAAAGATGCTATATCTCCGAATGCATTTAGTTATCTTTTTCACTTACGGGAACTTGAATTGTTACGTGATGATGAAATGGAAACAATCATTGATCGGGCGATTCATCTGGATTTGCCTTCATTAAATGTGGAGGACATGCAGGACCTTATAGCTATTGTGGTACTGGATTACGAAAATAATGCCTCCAAGGGATATTTTCAGTTTAGTATCAATCAATTGCCGCATTGACATATATGGTTAACTCAAAACACATTTTAAGCCGCTGGATTGACAGATTTTTATATTTCCTAAAGACGGAAAAGCACGCCTCTCCTCACACCCGATCGAATTATAATCATGATTTGTTACAATTTCGTGATTTTCTCAGGGATCGGTACGATCTGCAGTCTGTTGGTCTGGGTTATTTTGAAAAGCGGAATATCCGGCAATTTCTCAGTCACCTCTTGTCTGCCGGCTATGCGAAGAAGAGCATTGCCAGAAAGCTGGCTTGTCTCCGCGCCTTTGCACGCTATTTAATCCGGGAACAAGCTATTGACTTGAACCCTACCTTGAATATTGCATCTCCAAAACAGGAAAAACGATTAGCACCATTCATCAGTATGAGTGAAATTAAAGCCCTTTTCCGACTTGTGGATGCTTCCACACCCACAGGCAAGCGTGATTTGGCCATTCTGGAGTTGTTTTACGCTACGGGTGTGAGAATTGGAGAAATGGTAACGCTTCGCATCAAACACGTTCACGCTGAAGGAACACTGATCGTTCATGGTAAGCGCAATAAAACCAGGCTTGTTCACATGGGTGAACGCGCACTGCAGAGTTTGCAGCGATACCTCAAGTTGAGAAACCTAAAGCCCGGACAGATGAGTGAGGACTTTGTTTTCGTTAATTCAGCAGGAGAACCTTTTACAAGGCAGCAGCTTGCCAGAATCGTCAGCAGCTATTTAAAACTCGTTACCAAAAGAGACGCCGCGCATCCCCATGCTCTAAGACACACATTTGCCACGCACTTGCTGGATCAGGGGGCGGACTTGATGTCTGTTAAGGAGTTACTCGGTCATGCAAATCTATCTACGACACAAGTCTATACACACATGTCTGCAGAACATTTAAAACGAATATATAAACATTCACATCCCCGAGCCGATTAAACAACCGGACACCGTGACCTGTCCCCGCATTTTCAGAGTCACAGCTTTTGAACCCTGTTTAAATTGTAGGAGGGACTTATGAGAATTACTTTCACTGCGAGGCATTTTAAAACATCAGATAGATTAAAAAATTATGCTGAGGAAAAGGTCAAGAAACTGCGCCGCTATGATGATACCTTGATGGACGTAGATATTATTCTCGATTACGTAAAACAGGAGCAGGTAGCGGAAATTATTTCAAAAGTATCCGGAAACACACTTGCTGTGGTTGAAAAAAGTGAAGACATGTACAAATCGATCGATCTCGCGGTGGATAAGCTCGAACGAAAACTAAAAAGGCATAAGCAAAAACTTCGCCGTTTTGAAAATGAGCGCATTACTCAAAATTTTAATGAAAAATGAAAGTGCAGTATATAACCGTTAAGGACCTGTATGACGCCAATGCCGAACGGGTCCGCTTGAGCATTCTCAATGACGAGAGTAGTTTTGAACGTAAAATATTTGAAAAAGAATTGCACAGACCCGGTCTTGCTCTCAGTGGTTTTGTCGAGGTGTTTACCTATTGGCGCGTACAAATTATGGGGAATACGGAGATCGGTTATCTGAATACGTTGCATGGTAAAGAGCGTATTCGTGCTATCGCATCGGTTTTGGGATTTGATCTTCCCTGCCTTATTATCACCAATGACAATGTTCCGCCGGATGAATTGCTCGAAATTGCAGATGAAAACGGTATAACGGTTTTCTCCACACCGTTGACGACAACGACCGTTACTCATCATCTTAGCGAATTTCTGGATGGAATTTTTGCCGATACAACAATCGTTCACGGATCAATGTTGGAAGTTTTTGGTGTCGGCGTCCTTATTACCGGTGAAAGCGCTATCGGAAAAAGCGAGCTGGCCCTCGATTTGATCGAACGGGGGCATCAGCTAGTAGCTGATGATGTGGTTCATGTTACAAAAGTTGGTGCCAGTCAGCTTGAAGGCGCTCCGAGTCATCTTTTGGCTCATCATATGGAAATCCGTGGGCTGGGCATTATCGATATACGCAAATTATTCGGCATCCGTGCTGTACGCGGTAAAAAAGGGGTGGAAGTTATAGTTCATCTGGAAAAATGGGACAATGAGAAGGAATACGAACGTATTGGTATGGAAGAAACCGCCAGAGAAATTTTGGATGTTCCGATACCATTGATTACATTGCCTATTGTGCCGGGGAAAAATATCACGATTATTGCCGAAGCGGTAGCCCTGAATCAAAAATTGAAAGAACAAGGCACATACACAGCACGCGATTTTAATGACCGATTGATTGCTAAAATGAATAAATCAGAGTCGGATTAAAACATGAAAAATGCTATCATCCTGACACACGGTGCAATCGGTGAGGCACTTATAGAAGCCGTGTATGGTATTCTTGGAATAAAGGACGGATTATGGGCTCTTTCCGTTACAGAGATGTCTGTCGCCGAAATTTCGGAGAGATTGCTCTCCATTGTAAATGCACCTGACAAAAAAGAAGATGGTGTCATCATTATGGCGAGCTTGAAAGGGGGGAGCTGCTGGAATGTTGCCGTGGCGGTTGCCATGCAATATTCCAATGTTAACGTGGTTTCCGGTGTGAATTTACCGATGGTTCTTTCGTTTATGACCAAGCGCGAAAATACAAACCTGGAAGTACTAACCGACTTTATGATTAAAGACGGTGTTCGTGGATTGTGCAAGTTTGAATAATAAAGTGTGGAGAAATCTTATCATGCCTCTGGTTCAAGTAAGAATTGACGATCGTCTTATACATGGTCAGGTTGTTGTCGGTTGGCGTCATGTTTTACGACCTCAGCGAATCGTTCTTTGCAGTGATGAGGTAGCCAATTCAGAATGGCAACGTACGATATATCTTTCAGCAGTCACCAACGATATTGAATCATCGGTTTTAACCCTGCAGGAAACCATCGATGCCCTTAAATCAAACCGTTTCAAGGATGAGCGTGTTTTGCTTTTGGTTGATATCCCCAAAAGTATTGTTGAACTTGTCAATGCCGGTTTGGACATTAAAGAGGTCAATGTAGGTGGTATGCACTTTCGCCCGGGCAAGAACCAGATTGCTCCGTTTATTTTTGTTGACGAAGAAGATATTCGCAATTTTCGCATTCTTTTTGAAAAGGGTGTCCGTCTGGACGGTCGAGATGTGCCAACCCGATCCCCGGTGGATATCGCAAACGCGCTCAATTTTTATGACGAGTAGAATTTTACGGCTATTATGAACACGAGTCGTCAAAACAGCCAGAATAGCGATAGGTTCATTCCTTAAAACCGCTTTTTGTCCCAGATTTTTATTACCGTTTCTCGTCGAATTGATAACGAACCGAATAAAACACCATAGCGACCGCCTCGGCGCTTATGGATTAATCCATTACATCCGATAATCGGAACTCGTAATTCATAATCCCAGGGTATGAGATGATGAAAGGATACGTACAAGTATATACCGGTAACGGTAAGGGAAAAACCACAGCTGCTTTGGGCGCTGCCCTTCGGGCTGCAGGCGTCGGTTATTATGTCTTTATTGGCCAGTTTCTAAAGGGAATGAACTATAGTGAATTAAATGCTCTTGAACGCTATCGCGACCTTATTGAGGTCGAGCAATACGGCAGGCGTTATTTCATCAAAGACAAACCGGATCGCAGGGATATTAAATTGGCGCAAGAAGGATTTGCGAGGTGCCGGGAAATAGTGGAAAACCCCAAATATGGCATGGTTATACTGGACGAGATCAATATTGCCGTTTATTTTAAACTCATAGCGGTGGAGAGTATAATTGATCTGATTCAAAACAAGGGCGAATCTATCGAGCTCGTTCTTACCGGCCGATATGCGCATGAAAGACTAATACAAATGGCAGATCTGGTTACCGAAATGAAAGAGATTAAACATTATTTTCATAAAGGCATAAACGCACGGGAGGGAATCGAAAAATAAGCATTTTAACGGGGATATGACTCCCGCCAGGACAAGAAAGGTTTATCCCCTGAATACAGCGGCGATGGAAACAAAATCGGCCGTTGTGATAAATATGAAGATCCGATCATGACGTTTCCCGTGCATTGGGCGCCCAATGATTTGCATTTTTATACCGGTCATCATTTTCACGTGGTTTCGACAGGATAAGCTTGATATATTTACAATATTCCGGATTCAGTAAACCGTCTTTATCCGGGATCAGGCTGAGTGGTCCTGTGATGTTCCCTCCTTTATAAGAGCGAGTAGATTGCCGTTTGTAAAGGTAATGATTGACCCGAGAAATACATACCATGGCCAGGCAAACTTGAAGGCTGGTGTGCTGAAAATAAGGGTGGTAATGAGAAGCAGCCAAAAGAAAACAAAAAGCCTGTGTTTTTTGCCTTTGGCCATATAAAGAATCCAGATTGCCGCCAGTGCATTCAGAAAGACAATGATATATAAAATCCATCCCTTCTGTCCAATAATCCAGGTCATAAAATAGATGGCACTCCACATTGAAACCAGAGCATCATTCTCGGAAACCTTGTTTTTCCAGTTGCCGAGGAAAAATGTGCCCAACAAACCTCCGTACGTAAAGGAGGCGATGGCCAATCCGAGTTCTACGACGGGATTTTCTTTATCCTTGAACAACAACGCACCGGCGATAAAGATGAGGCCCCAGAAAAAGGTAATCAGGCGTGAAATGAGCAAGTCTTTACTTTCAGAGTTATTTTTGCCCCATTTTGGTTTATAGATATCGATCATGGTCGAAGATGCAAGGGAGTTTAGAGAACCGCTGAGCGTCGACATGGCTGCAGCAAAAATGCCGGCGATTATAAACCCTGACACTCCGTGCGGCAAGGCTTCGACAATGAAGCGGGGAAAGATTTCATCGGAACGGATAGGCGCTCCTTCATAGTAGGCAAAAAGACCGAGTCCGATCACGAGAAAGAGGGCGAATTGTACGATAACGACGCCGCCGCTCGCAATCAGGGCTTTTTGACTGCTGCGCAGGTCTTTGCAAGACAACAGGCGTTGTACAATCAGCTGATCGGACCCATGTGAAGCCATGGAGAGAAATGCACCACCAAGTATTCCCGAAATCAGCGTATAAGGATCACGAAAAAAGCCGACCAAGCCGCCGGAAAACCCGGTATTAAAAATCTCGAATTTGTTGTCCGGTCCCGCTGCCGCAATCACACTTTGAAAACCATGAGGGAGTTGGTTCAGCAAGACATAGCCGGCTAACAAGGCACCGCCGACATAAAGCGTCATCTGGATGACATCCATCCACACCACGGCGCGTATGCCGCCCACATAGGTATATATAATGGTAAAAAAAGCGATAACCACAATGCTTGTGGAATAGCTCCAGCCGGTCAAGACGGCGAGCGGAATAGCCGTTGCAAACAGTCGAACACCATCGGCCAAAAGCCTGGTTATCTGAAAGACGACAGAAGCAAAACTGCGCAAGTTGGGTCCAAACCGGTTTCCCAGCAATTCATAGGCGGTGTATAGCTCTCCCCGGTAGTATGCCGGCAACAGTGTGAAGCTGATGATAATACGGCCCAGAAAAAATCCCAGGGTGATTTGCAGGAAATTAAGGTTGGTCAAATATGCGAGTCCGGGAATGCTGATAAAGGTCAGGGTGCTGGTTTCAGTGGCAACGACTGAAAAGCATACTGCCGTCCAGGGCAAATTTCGATCTCCCAAAAAATAATCCCGGGTATTGCGCTGCTTTTTACCGATCCAGACGCCAAACAGTGTTATGCTAATGAGGTAAATAAAAAGAATGGAAATATCAAGTACAGAAAACTCCATGATAAGCTTCTCCGGCACTTTTCGATCAACATTTTGCCCTGAAATTACGCAATAAAAAATCGAAAAGCAAATGGATTTACTAAAATGAGGGTGCGGTAATTCGGCTTATACGCCAGCCACTTAATAAATGACTTGAATCTAAATAGATATCATTTTATATTATTTTTTTATGTAGCAATAGAGAGGATAAAACCCCCAATACCGACAAAAGGCGGACGAACCTGGATTCGGGGATACTCTTGCACTTTGATCCGGGCAGGGTTTTTATCTTAAAATGAGGAGGATCATAACGGTGAATAATCCTTATAAGCGAACTGATGTATTTGTATGTAATTATGAATCACACGCGCGTTTTAAAAACCGCGTTTCCGTTTATCATGTCCTGAAGGAAAAAAAATGTTATCCGCAAGGGTGCATTTTTTTCAAATGGTCCTGTCAGCTGCGCAATAAAGGCAAAAAGTGTATTCGTAATTTTAAATATATGGGACGGCTTTGTGAAGGATGTACCTATTACATGGATGAAAAGGTCAATTATCAACCCCGTCTCAAGCTGACCAAACTCGAATATGAGCGTTTTACCGAAGAACTTGAAGGCTTTGATGACTGGATTGAAGAGATCAAAGATCATAAAGTCAGTTTTTGGTGTCGGATTGGATCGTTGAAACCGCGTTTTAAACGGATGATCGACGGTACCCATGGTCATTTCCGGCTTGATGGATATGTGGCGGTCTGTTGCGATGGTTTTATCGGAACCACGGCGTTTGATGATTATTTTTATGTTTATCTATCGCCACGGCTGCAGGATCGTCTGCGGCTGGCAACGGGTGATACCTTTGAAGCAAAAGGATATGTTACCCTTGACAGGGGACGTCTTTTGATTCACAGAGTACACCATATTGAATTTGAGGCGCGCTCGGGTGAAAAAGGCTGGTCAAATAGCGAGGCATTGGTATGCAGAGAAATTGCGTCCAGGTTTTCGCACCAGCCGGAAAACTGTCTGCATTGCCCGCACGGTGCATTGGTAGATACTCGTGAGCGAAAACAGGGAAAAGTTATTTCGAGAAGAGAACTTTATTGTCTGGATGGCATTGCCGATCCTGAAACCTGCTACATCGCTCCATTGGAAAAGATTGATATGTGTAAAATTAATCAGAATAAATTAAATTAGTCATTCTAAACGGAAGAAATTATGGCAAAAGGAATTACAAAAAGGTCTGTGGACTATTCAAAATGGTATACTGACATCGTTTCTAAAGCGGAACTGGCCGAACACTCGCCGGTAAAGGGGTGTATGGTCATTAAACCGAACGGTTATGCGTTATGGGAGAATATCCAGGCACAGCTGGATAGAATGTTCAAAGAGACAGGACATGTAAATGCATATTTTCCAATGTTTATTCCGGAAAGCTTTTTAAAAAAGGAAGCACAGCATGTTGAAGGATTTGCGCCCGAGTGTGCTGTTGTCACGCATGGCGGCGGGAAAAAGCTTGAGGAGCCCCTGGTTGTGCGTCCAACTTCTGAAACCATTATTTGGTCAACGTATCGAAATTGGATACAATCTTATCGCGATTTACCGCTTTTGATCAACCAGTGGGCAAACGTTGTGCGGTGGGAGATGAGGACGCGTCTGTTTCTGCGTACAACCGAGTTTTTATGGCAGGAAGGGCATACCGCTCATGCGACCTTTGATGAGGCGGAGGAAGAAACCTGGAAAATTTTGCGGGTATATCAGCGTTTTGCCGAGGATTATATGGCCATCCCGGTGTTTATCGGCAAAAAGAGTGAACAGGAGAAATTCGCCGGTGCCTTGCATACATATTGCATCGAAGCGATGATGCAGGATCGCAAAGCACTGCAGGCGGGTACGTCGCATCATTTGGGACAGAACTTTGCCAAGGCATTTGATGTGACCTTTCAGAATGAAGAAGGCCAGGTTGAGTATGTCTGGGCCACCAGCTGGGGCGTTTCAACACGCTTGATCGGTGCTCTGATTATGACCCACAGCGATGATAATGGCCTGATCATTCCCCCGCGGCTGGCACCGATCCAGACGGTTGTTGTTCCGATATGGAAAGAAAATGCCCAGATAGATCAA
The DNA here is from genome assembly GCA_964608385.1 of uncultured Cytophagia bacterium. Classification (GTDB taxonomy): domain Bacteria; phylum Zhuqueibacterota; class Zhuqueibacteria; order Residuimicrobiales; family Oceaniaggregativiventaceae; genus Oceaniaggregativivens_A. Next base: position 13,643 of record CAZSOP010000003.1, on the reverse strand, counting down.
TTGCGCAGTCATGTCGCAAAATTAACGGCGGACTGGAAGGGCAAGATCAATTTTAAGATAGACGACAGGGATCAATACAGGCCGGGATACAAATTCAATGAATGGGAGCAGAAAGGGGTCCCTCTTCGCATTGAAATCGGTCCCAGGGATCTGGAGAACAATCAGGTGGTTTTGGCCCGCCGGGACACCGGAGAAAAAATCGTTGTTTCCCGGGATGGACTTTTGCAACGGGTTAAATCTTTGCTTGAGGACATACAAAGCACCCTTTTTGAGCGAGCCAGGGCTTATCGGGAAGAATATACGTTTACGGAAGATGATTTCGATCGTTTTGTACAAAAATGCCAAGATCCCGGTGGTTTTTTCCGGGTACATTGGTGCGGTGCTGTCGAATGCGAAGATCAATTTCAGGAAAAAGCCAAAGCCAGTATTCGTATTATTCCCTTTGAAGGTCATGAGGAATCCGGTAAATGTATTATTTGCGGTAAAGAGTCGCAGCAACGCGTACTGGTCGGAAGAGCATACTAACCATGGAAAAGGAAACTTGAAGTGCAAGAGATTATTCATGAGATTCTGAGCAAGACAAACAATTTTGTCTGGGGTCCCCCGATGCTGATCTTGCTTGTCGGTACCGGAATTTTTCTGACGATCCGCCTGCGGGGGCTTCAGGTGCGGACGCTTGGACACTCTCTCTACCTCGCCTTCATAAAGCGAAAAGAATCGGGGATTGAAAAGGGTGATATCAGCCATTTTCAGGCTCTGATGACAGCGCTGGCCGCCACAGTGGGCACGGGGAATATTGCCGGCGTGGCAACGGCGATTACAGCCGGCGGTCCGGGGGCTCTGTTCTGGATGTGGATTACCGGACTATTCGGCATGGCGACAAAATACAGCGAGGCGGTGCTGGCCGTGCGCTACCGGCAGGAGGATGAATTCGGCAACATGAGCGGCGGGCCGATGTATTACCTCAGTAAAGGGCTGAAAGCCAAATGGCTGGGTGTGCTTTTTGCCCTCTTTGCTTCTGTCTCCGCCTTTGGGATCGGTAATATCGTACAGTCCAACTCTGTTGCTGACGCCGTTCGGACCACCTTTCCGTCTGTGGATGCGTGGATGATCGGACTGGTTTTGTCGGTTGCGACCGCTTCTGTCTTGCTCGGCGGCATTAAAAGCATCGGAAAAACGACATCTGTGATCGTCCCTTTTATGATCCTAATTTATTTTACCGGGGCTATTGTCGTGGTCATTATCCATTTCAGCGAAATTCCACATGTCTTTTCAATGGTTCTCTCCAAGGCCTTTACCCCCACTTCAGCGATAGGCGGTTTTGCCGGCGCATTGGTCCGCGATGCTGTCCGCTGGGGCGTGGCCCGCGGTGTCTTTTCCAACGAGTCAGGTCTTGGAAGTGCGCCTATTGCCGCTGCAGCAGCACAAACAAAAAGTCCGGTTACCCAGGCTCTGGTCTCCATGACCCAGACATTCATCGATACGATTGTGGTGTGTTCTCTGACCGGTTTCGTTATTCTTGTGTCCGGTCAATGGAGCTCCGGATTAACCGGAGCTGAATTGACCACCGTAGCCTTTCAGACGGCTCTTCCCGGCAAAATAGGCGGATTGATCGTTCCGGTCGGGCTCATTTTTTTCGCATACTCTACCATTTTGGGATGGAGTTATTACGGAGAAAAATCATTACAATATTTGCTGGGTCCGAAGAGCGTTCGGCCCTATCGTCTGGCTTTTTGCCTTATGGTGTTTGTCGGTGCAATTGTGACCAAAATCGAAATTGTATGGTCGTTCGCAGATATCATGAATGGTCTTATGGCGGTTCCGAACTTGATCGGTCTGCTGGGCTTAAGCGGCATTGTGGTGGCAGAAACCAGAAAATATTTCAATAATAATCAACATTTGTCATAAAGAGAAGAAAGGGGAATACTATGCCTGATAAAAAACGCGAAATCGTCAAGGTTGAAATCCCCAGTAAAGCTATCCGCGTGCAACATGCCACTTGTCCGCATGGACATAATTTGATGGATCGTGAACATAAAATAAATGGATATCCATCGGTAGCTGTTTTGGCCCGATATAAAGACAAGGAAGGTTTAATCTATCTCGATCCCATATACGGAAGTTTTAAAAATGCCATGGAAATCGATGTTCCCAAGGGCGAGTGCGTCGAATTTTATTGTCCGACCTGCAAAGAACCACTAACGTTAACCAGGCAGATATGTGACCGATGCGGTGCAAATATGTTTGAGATCAGGTTGCCCCATCACGGTCTGATTGCCGGTTGTCTGCGAAACGGTTGCCACTTTCACACCCTCAAACTCGCAGATGGTGAAAATCTGTTGCGTTCGCTGGATGAAGACCATACTCTGGATTCCTTTTTATAAAGTGGAGTTTTATGGCAAAAGATACCTATAAAGCCGGTTTTGTCGCGATCGTTGGTCGGCCAAATGTCGGTAAATCCACATTGTTGAATGCGTTTCTGGATTTTAATCTTTCGATTATTACCCCAAAACCACAGACTACCCGTCATCGCATCCTGGGTATACACAACCGAAATCATTTTCAAATGATTTTTTGGGACACACCGGGATTGCTGGATCCGGAATACAAGCTGCATGAGGTGATGATGCAATCCGCTCACCGGGCGGTAGCCGATTCGGATGTCATATTGTTGCTGATCGATGCAACCCGTTCTTTTACGAAAAAGAATGCCGATGTTTTGAAATACCTGGCGACCCTGGAAAAACCGCTGATCGTGGCAATAAATAAAATCGATGCAATCGATAAAAAAGAGGTGTTGCCGTTAATCGATTCCCTGCAAAAGATGATTTCGTTCTCCGAATCGGTTCCCATCAGCGCGTTGAACGGGGAAAACCTGGACACCCTGGAACGCGTTTTGGTCAAATATCTACCTGTCAGTCCTCCTCTTTATCCTCCGGAACAGCTTACCGCGCATCCGGAACGCTTTTTTGTTAGTGAGATCATCCGCGAAAAAGTTTTTCGTGAATTGCGCGAGGAAATACCTTATTCCACAGCTGTCGTTATCGACGAGTTCCGCGAACGACCGGGGCGGAAGGATTATATTAAAGCCAGGATAGTGGTTGAAAGAGATTCACAAAAAAAGATCGTGATCGGCAAAAGAGCAGGTATTCTTAAAACCATTGGTAAGCTGGCCAGAGAGGACATTGAATCCTTTTTGGGAAGAGCGGTTTATCTCGATTTATGGGTTGTGGTTAGAGAGAATTGGCGAAAGAAAGAGACCTTTCTAAAAGAGTATGGATATGATACCTAAAGATATGGGAATGAGCATGAAGCACTGGTTAAAGCGTATACTGTTGTTGGTTTTCGTTTTGATATTATTTTCTTGTGCCGGAATCAGACGTCCGGCTTTTCGCATCGAGAGTCCGATCGTCCGCGTCGGGCTTTTGGAAAACAGAGAGTCAGTCCAAATTGAACCGCAAGGTCCTTTTTATATCCTGACCCGGGAGAAGAGTAAACTCGATTTGATCGAACTACCGGGAACGTGGAAGATTAGCATCCACGAGAGTCATGCGGCGGAATACAAATATCGTATATTATTATACGAAACATCCGACCTCCTCAAGGCCAGAGCCAAGGCCGATGAATATAAAACAGCCAGTCTTTCTGTAGAGCTCATCACGCGGGGAGAAGAACTCTATGCCGGCAAAAAATCTATACTCGACCGGCGTTATTATCGTTTGTATCTCACACGTTTTTTTGATTTCCGGGAAAAAGCGATCGCATATGCTGATCAGATTGTTTTGCGGTATATTCGCATTGCTGAGGAAATGGTTAACCCCGGGAGCGGAACCATTAAAATCGTCTCTCCGGCTGGTGAAGAACGATTGATAAAGGATGCGATGCGTTTTACCGGCCCGCTGATTAAAGTGAAAAATATCGATGTTGGAACCGGTTTTCACTGGCAACGCATGGAAGATCGGATATACCGGGGGGAAATTGAAATCGACATTGATCAGGAAGGCAAATTGACCGTTGTTAATGTTCTGCCTCTGGAAGAATATTTACAGGGCGTCGTTCCCGCAGAAATGTCTGCAAGCTTTCCTGCTGAAGCTCTGAAAGCACAGGCGATAACCGCACGTACCTTTTTATTGTACCATTTTTACCGAAAACATCGCAACGCTCCCTTTGATGTCTGTGATGACGTGCATTGCCAGGCATATACCGGCGTCTTGAATGAAAGCGACAGAACCAACCGCGCCATTGCAGAAACACGCGGACTGGTATTAACGCATCAAAATGAACTCTGTTCAACGCCCTATTCTGCTGTCTGTGGTGGTCATACCGAAGATGCATCAGTTGTCTGGAATACGGATGGTGAACCCTATTTGACCGGACTTTTTGATATCAAACCGGCGATTAAGGACAGACTTGCCTTTGATTTGCAGCAGCAACAAAATGCTGAAAAATGGATTTCCTCTCAACCCAACGTATTTTGTAATCTGCAGGCCTATGAGAATGCAGACTTTGCCTCCTATGCGCGAAAATATTTTCGCTGGGAACATCGCACAAGTCGTCAGGAACTGGAACGCCTGATCAAAAACAGAACGGGTAAAGATGTCGGCACACTATTGGAAATCAGGCCTCTGGAGAGGGGTGTCTCTGGAAGAATTTCCGAGATTCTTTTCCGCGGTACGCTCGATAGCGCGACAGTGCACGGAGAATTGAGAATCCGAAGGATAATATCTGAAACCACCCTGTATAGTTCCTGCTTTATCGTAAATACTCTCTCTGATACAACTGGTATCCCGAAAACATTCGTTTTTAAAGGTGCCGGTTGGGGGCATGGTGTCGGTATGTGTCAAATTGGTGCATCCGTCATGGCAAAAGAAGGGTATTCCAGCCGGGAAATTCTCGAGCATTATTATCGCGGTAGCATTATCGAGGCACTCTATTGATATGAGTGGCGAAACAAGTAACCGAATTATTCTAATCTTTGTCGACGGCATCGGTATAGGCACGCGAAATCAGGCGATTAATCCCTGCGCGAATGCTGATTTTCGAATTTTTCGTCATTTTAAAGACGAACTTTTTCCAAAAGAAACGGATAGCGGCATCATTCTGGGTCTGGATGCAACACTCGGCATTCCCGGTCTGCCGCAAAGCGCTACCGGTCAGACAACGTTGCTGACCGGCATTAATGCCGGTAAAGCCATCGATAGGCATTTGAGCGGCTTCCCCAACAAGCGATTACGAGAACTCGTTTCCAAAAACGGTTTATTCGCTCAGCTCTTGAGAAACAACAAGACACCTGCATTTATCAATACGTTTCGTCCCCCTTTTTTTGATTATAATCCGTTCGAGATCGAGCGTTTTCTCAGCACCACGACGCTGATCAACCTCTATGCCAGGCTGCCCTTTTTTAGTCTCGATGATCTCTTTGACGAGCGATCCATTTATCACGATTTGACCAATGAAACCCTGGTTGAAAAAGGATTCTCTGTACAACGCTTTACACCGGAAAAAGCAGGTCAGATTCTGGCAAAACAGAGCAGACATTACGATATCATCTTATATGAATATTTTCAAACGGATCAGGCAGGTCACTCTCAGGATTTTGCCTTGGCCTGTGAAAAATTGACGAATCTCCACCGGTTTCTCATTGCTGTGTTGGATTCGGTCAATCTCGAGCAGACCCTCGTTGTTCTGGTCAGCGATCATGGAAATATTGAGGATCTTTCAATTAAAACGCATACCGTCAATCCTGTGTTAACCGGGCTGTTCGGAAGGGGAAAAGAGTCTTTTATAAAAGAGCTACACTCACTCGTCGATATCACACCGGCAATTTTGAATTATCTGGTCAATAGTCACGACTCTTGAAAAGATAATAGTAGGTAGGCGCCATCGCATATTTTTGTACCAGGGGATCGTTATATTTGGGTTCACAGCTGACCAGGTCGTAGCCATGTTTTTTTATGATCGCAGTAAAATTTACCCCTTCGGTGGTCAATAAATGCTTACCGCCATGGTTCATTGGGTTTGGGATCACCAGCAAAAAGGGAATCCCGGATCGCTGCAGTTTATCAAGCCACCATTCTATCGCCGCTTTTGAGCACTCTGAAAAGCTGTGGATGTTCAGAGCAATATCAATTTTGTTTTCCTTTAATACAGACTCTATTTGGTGCAGGGGTACGGCAACAGCTTTTTCGCCAAGATTGCGAAATTTTAGATAATATTCACAAATAAATGTCGATATGGCCACCGCATCGGTGCAAAAACAGGTTTTTATATCGGGAAAAGCCCTTAACAGTCGATGTGCCAATCTGCCATAACCGGCACCTATATCCAGAATATTGCCGGCGACAGCTGAAGAGGAAAGATCGAGATGTCTATGCAAAAAGTAGATCTCCAGTATCGAATCCAGCAAATCTCTGGAAACGAGTTTTCCCTCCAGTTGAAAGGTGATATTGCCAAACCACTTGTCTTCAGACAATTCGTTTAATAAATCAAACGAGTCGATGGATTTTACATAATAATAAGCCAGCGTGTAAGACATCTCATTCATATTGTTGCCCCTGCTCTGCCAAATATATCCATTATCACCTCTGAAGAAGAGGAGGTCCTGCGCTTTAATATAGTCTGGGGTCCAGATGAATGATTCGATTGCTTTTTGAAAGCGGGCATATTTTTCCTGCAATTCCAACAAACGTGGGTGCGCGGGGTTCAGGTAGGATTCGGCATGAACAGGGAGATTCGTTTCCTGCAATTGGGATTTATCCACTTTTGCAGAGTGCTGCCAGGGGTATAAAAGGTTTTGCGGGCATGCCTTATAGTGATATTTACCGAGAATTTTATTTAACAGTTTTAGCAAGACGTTTTTGAATGACATATCGGCACCATAGCTTCTATTGTGATAAGACCCTTCAGGGTAACAAGCCGGACTGTTCGAGATAGGCTGCAACAAGTCCGGCTTTGGTGTTGCTGCCTTTTTCATTGACATGATTGCCATCGCACCAATAATCCGGATTCGTCGGCATTTGAGAGGCAAGATCGAAACAGTGTATGCTTTTTCGAAGAGATATAGTTTTAATAATTTCATTGTGCTCTTTTATGGCGTTGCGATATTCAGGTGTGTAGGACATGGGATTATTCGGGAAATGCGGGGAAGAGGCAAAGGTTAACAAAACCACATCAATATCGTTGGCCTTGCAGAGCGCAACTATAGTTTCCATGTTTTTTTCGAAGTAGATGGGCGGATTCTTTATCAGCATTTCACTCGCCGGATGTCTGGTGAAAATTCCCGAAGGATATATATTCAGCCGTTTTTGCTCACAAAATTCCATGGTATAGTTTGTCTCGACGTAATCATGGGTGCGAAAAAAGAGCAATCCGGCCATGCTTTTTCGCAATCCCAGTCTTGTAGCGAGAATGCGAATTGCTGTGCTCCTGGTCCAAACATTTTCCCGCGGTTCTGAATAGGGCTTGCGTGAAGCTGTGTTATCCGCTCTGTATGCTGAATAGGGATAAACCAGGCGGCAATGAACATCATTTACATTCTGATAGACAATAACGAGATCCGGCTGGAGTTCCAGAACTCTGAACGACAGGTTGATCAGAGTTTCCCAGCTCGAATATTTACCGCAGCCGGCATTAATGACTTTGAGTCCGGCGCGTTTTTGGCTCAGATAGCGCTGCAGCAGATGAGGATATGATTGCGTATAATCCTCTACGCTGGTTGTATAGGTTGTCGATCCCCCCAGACAGGCAATGCGGAATTCTGATTCCGGTTTTGGAATGCTGATCTCATCTCCTCTGTAGCCCAGAGTGTTGTGTCTGTTTTTATCGCTGCGGTAATTCGGCAGCGGAATGAATGGCAGATAGGGGTGCCTTTCGTATCGTTTTTCCAGGTTTTGGACCTGCTCAGCAGTACCATATAAAGCAATCTGTTTGTTGTTTGCAAAAACGGATAACCATAGCCGACTGGCAGCTTCCAGCACGACAAATGCAAAAACAGTGGCGAGTACTGCAGCACCTATAGCATATCCTCGGGAGAATTGTTTTTTTGTTTCCATCTCGTTTTTTTCTCTACCTTGGGTGATTTGTTCTAATCTGGTATTCAGCGTTTATTCTAATGCCTCTCTCTTTGCAAAAAGGTAAAATATCCCTGTTTTTGGTTGCCTTTATCCTTTATCCAGAATGATTTTAGCTCATAATTTTGCAATAAATTCATAATCTGCGCATTGAACGAGGGAAAACGCATCGGCTTTGGGGTCAGCTCTCTGTTGAACATAAAAAAGGTCGGCTGCTTGGCGAGTGTATAGGCCAGACTTGCTTTTTCATGCCCCGGTAATCCTTTGCCTATATTTTTCCCGTGACGGTGAGCGATGACCGGGTCCACCAATCCGTGCAGGCCATATATTTCAAGTTCGGAATAAAATCCTACAGCACCTATTGCATCTGTTGCCAGGCCTGCATTCTCCCCTTGTGCATAATTTTTAAAAAAATGGCCGATTGCTGTCAGACGCCGGCTATGCCAGCGTTCTGTTTGGATGCCCCGGTACTGACCATGCGTCATTGTCGGTTTTGTAAAAAGCCGTTCTTCCAGTGGTGTGGAATGTACTATCGTAGCGGCGATGGAGAACAACAACAGAGCGATCAGCACAAAACGCTGGACAGGCGTTGGCCCTTTTTCAAAGAGTCGCATAAAGCCATAGGATATGAGCAAATAGATAAAAGGTAATATGGGAACGAGAAATCTGTACATCGCCATGTAATCACCCCCGACCCATATGATATATACCGAATACGTAACGGTAAGCGACAAACACATCAGAGCTGCCCGGGAACGGCTTGCCGGTTGAAATAATTTGAACTTTACAAGAGGTTGCGCTCTGTTCCATAAAATGAGAAAAGGTAAAGGGATAAACGGTAGAAGATAGTGAAAGCCAAAGTAAAAGAGGTAACACAATCCCCTGTACCACTGGAAATATCCGCCCCCGGTTTTGGCATAAAATGTATTGGGCAAAAGAAAACCGAAATAAGAGAATCGCCATATAAAATAGATAGAGAAAGGGATAATATAGAAGAATAGAGCCAAAAAAAACGTTGTTCTGTGTTTTTTTCTTTGATGATGCGGGTTTTGCAAAAACAGGATTATTAAAACCAGGACCGCGAATATTCCAAAGCCTTCAGGCCGGCTAAGCGTGGCAATCAGAGCGGATGAAAAGGCCAGAGACAGTGTTTTTATATTTCCACATGCCTGCCAGGAAACAGTGTAATAAGCTGCAGCAACGACCCAAAGGGTGAAAAAAGTGGTCTCCAGACCGCTGCAAGCCCAGGCAGCAAACGGCCCTGAACAAGCCAGGAAAAGAGGGGGAAGAAAAGCTCCCCACCTGGTTTTAGACAGAAAATTTTGGGCAAACCGATAGACATAAACCAGAACGAGTATACCGGCCACCATACCTGCGAATTGCGAAAAAAGAGTTACCTCAACATCCAAATAGAGTGCAATCGCATTCAGCATCACCCAGAGAAAATTGCTATATCCTTCTACCGGCGGTTCGGTAAGGTTCCAGACCAGGCCATTGCCGGATACAAGATTTTTAGCAAAACGAAAGGAAATAAAGGCGTCTTCCGCAATCACAGCCAGATATCGGCAGTGCAAAATGAACAAGCTAATAATGATCAAAAAGACAAAAAATGCCAATTTGATCTGATTTTGGTTTCTCATATCAAAAGCATGTCGGGTTATGATTTATGCCGTCCTCTTGGGGAGCGGATTGGTTGCAGGTACGAAAGATGCCATCCCCGTTGTGCGTTTTTTATCTCTGCCTGCCACCTGCAGATCGGCTGCCCGCGCCAGGTACTATTAATTTATAAACTTTGCTGTTATTTACAATTCTTTTTTAATCGAAGAACAGAGTCTGTGATCAGGGCAAATACAACAGAATACGCTTCCAGATATCCTCTCCACTCGTCGATAAAACCAAAGAAAAGAGCCAACATCAACAATGGTGCAAGAATAGTAAAAAGAGAAACTCTTAGAAAATAGGGTTTTTTTTGCCAATGAAAAAAAATCAGTATCCCACCCAGCATAAACGTCAGGTATTCCTGAAAATTCCATCCATGGCTGAGAACAATAACATTGTGATCCATCAAATGAAACTCGAGAAAAGCGCCAGGATTATTATGATAATGCAATGCAAGCAGGGCTTTAATCAGCAAAAAGGAAATCACCAGCAGGGACAAGAATCCCGCAAAGGTTAATGCGTTCGGGCGTTTGAAATAAACAATTCCATACACGGGAATAAGCAGCACTGCTGTTTCCTTGTTTAAACAGCACAGGATAAAGACGAAAAAGAATGTTTTTAATCGATTTCGCTCAAGCATATACAAGGCGAGGGTAAACAAGAAAAGCTGCGTCGGGTCATAGATCATTGAAGTATATTTAAAAAATGGGGGCAACCCCAGTAGCAGGATCGTTGCCAACAGAAGAGATGATTTCCATGAATCCGGCAGATCATAAAAATTTCTGATAAACTTAACTGTAAAATGAGCAAATCCGAGGAAAGAAAAAAACATAATCACAACGACCCATATATAGCGATAGGCACAAGAGGGTTCCCAGCGAAAGGTTTTATAAATATCCTCTAAAAATGAATTGTCCGAAATCAGTTCAAGGCATTTTTTTTCGATTGTGTTGGGAGTGAGCGCTTCAATGGTTCGAATGGTTGACGGGACAAGCGTGCGATAGATAAAGGGTTTGTGTGCGGTTCCGTTGACCATGGAAGAAAATTTGCTGGGATGGTAGTAATTGATACCTGAATGCATGGGGCCGGGCTTGATGAAAATCAGGAGAATCAGCAAACTGACGAGACTGAGGCCGCCCCAGTAGAAGCATTTTGCAGACAAGGGTAAAAAATTGATTTTATATTTCATTATACATCCCTCCTTACCCCGGCTGAGTAGAAATGGGATATAATATCTTTTCAGGATTAGGAATTCTATTCAAGCCAATGCAAAGAAAAATTTTCCAGCCTTATGATTTCAAAAAGGGTGGCAATCAGATTTTTTTGACTACCGGCTCGGTGCGGGTTGATATACTCCCAGACAATTTCTTTGTCCGCGGTCACTTCAAAAGCTCTGCCGGGATCGGATTCAGTGATGAGGGTATTGCCGTTTCCAAGCCGCTGACACGATCCACAACTGTAGGTGTAAAAGGGATGCTCTTCATTGCCGCGGTAGAACCAGACGATATCCCGGCTTGTGGGGTCAAGTTCCAGGACTGTGGATCTTCCTTCCCGGCCCTGATTGTCGAACACGAGCAAATGACCGCCAGGCAACAGGGTGGGTTGATGCTGGCGAAACCACAAGTCTGATTCCGCCCAGTAAATGGACCTGCGATTTAGATCGACAGCACAAACCAGATCCAGATGCAATATGGAGATCAACAGAGTCCCTGGCCTGAAAGGACAGGTCGATGATGTTTCCTCTTCAACGAGTTCGATCGTATTGGTATGCAAAATATCCCCATGGTCATACAGTCTTCTCAGTACCGGCGCATATTTGGAATCCGCCAAAAGGTCCAGAATGGAAATTTCCAAGATCTGTTGGCCAAGGGAATCGAGTATGCAAATATAATCTTCGAGAATAGGTTCAGTTTCATGATATTCGGGCCTGATATGCGCTTTGCGCGTCAAAAGATAAATATTATTTTTTTTATCTACATAGAGATCGTGGTGCGCACCGTTTTTGTTTTTCCAAATTAAATTGGAATCTTTGTCCAGCTTGATGATACCGAGACCTTCAAAGATAGCCAAAAGATCTCCGTTTTTAAATAGATGCACCCGTCGCCAAAAAGAGTAATTGCCGGTGTGGTTGTTTTCTTGTTCATGGTTCAGATCGGGCCAGACGCGCTGAGCGGAATAACTCCAGTTGTGCAGTTTTTTCCCCTCCATATCCATGATAAACGCGCCTGTTGTATGGCCGGAGACGACAAGATTATAACCGGTTGCGGTTTTTGATCGCTTGTTAATACTTACATTTCGATTTTCCGGAGCTTCCTGAGAGCCGGAAAGATAGCCGATGGATTGCAGTTTTCGGATAGCTTTTTTTTGTTCGCTGGAAAGGTCGGAACCTTGATCCTTTGGCTGAACGGTCCAACGGCCGGGAGGGGTTTTTTCTCTGGTATAGAGCATCTTGACATCACTTATGCTCTTTAAGAGAGCCGAGCTGTATAGGCTATTGTGATCGAAAAATTGGCTGCGGGATATCCCTTCGGCAATAATCAAAAAACCAATTAGGATCAAAATGAGCAGCAACCGTGTAGAATATTGTTTTTTAAAATGCTTTGTCGCTACAAGTGCTATGGCGGCGAGGATGAGGAGTGAATATACAAAAGCCAGCATGATCAATAAAAGAGGATGCTGAATCATGCCATCTTTGTTGCCAAGAGTGTTACCTATCCAGTATTGTGATAAACGGACGATAAAAAAGAGTACAACGATTAATATCCATTTCCTCTTCATCGAGTGTCTCCTTTACGAAACCTTTCCGGAAATATTTGTTACCATACGGTTTTTTTGGGCGCATTGCGGTAAAAAATTATCACTATAAAATGATTTTTTTTGCATAATATTCAGAGTGTTCTTCGATTAGAAAGTCTCACCCCTTTTGTTGCGCAAGCATTTTGTAGCAAGCACTAATCTTCCCGGCGCGATGAAAGAAAAAAGTATCCCGATAAAACAAAACCGCTTTCAAATAACGCATAGCTGAATCCGGCAAGACGGTCGTAAAAGCGGGAATTTTCAAGGTGTTCATTCATCTTTTCCGGGATTATCGTGTGCATATAGTTATCGTACTCATCACTGCCCTTTGCGCGAAAGTGAATGGTTGACAGTCCTGCAGCTACGGTAACGGCCATGCTTGTCCAGAACAAGTTTTTTTTTAATTTTAATTTTTGATTTTTCTGACGGGTTTGTTCCAATCGTTCGCGGGCATATACCTCGTTGGGTGTTAACTCAACCACTGCCATCCGTTGCAGGGAATCCAGCCTGATGCTGGACGGTAAATAGCCCTTTTTTACCAGTCTGATCATTTTCAGGGTATCGGCGGCCAGGTATAACGGTGTTCTCCCCAACAGCTTGTCAGCGGCGAAGACATCGGCATCATACGGTAAAGAGTTGATATATATCATTTTAGGAAAAGCGGCCTCGATATAATAGGTTCGGTCTTTATAGACGACCAGATGTTTTTCGAAATTATCGATCTTCCAGGACGGCCAGTAGGGGGAGTAGATGACGATGCGGTGATTGCCAGGTTCTATGGCATAGTGGTGCAGCGGTGTGTGGCCGATAAAGGCATTATTGTGGTATACCGGCAAACCGGACGGCGTTGAACTTATATGCAGATACGCACGGTTATCCTGCCGGGAATGCACGGTAAACGTTATAGCAAGCAGGAAAAGAACGATATATGGGAAAACCGTTTTATTCAAAACAATAAATCCTCTCTTCTTCACTGCCAAAAAGTACTTTCCTGTTTAGAATGATGGGGTGGGTTCGAATTCTGCCCTCAGCGGTAAACGACCATAATTTTTTTCCATTTACGGGGTTAATGGAAAAAAATTATGGTCGTTTACCGCTGAGGGCAGAATTCGAACCCAC
>CAZSOP010000002.1:0-32970 GCA_964608385.1 uncultured Cytophagia bacterium | reverse complement strand
CTTGATATAAACGCGATTGCCGATCTCATCCACCGTACAGGCAGACAGGTCGATATCGGCTGAATTTGATTGAATGTGAATTCGCTGTCCTTTTTCCACGTATTTCAGTTCGTGTTCCGCCACCGGAATAAAACAGACCAGGGTATCTACCTTTTCCACCCGACAGAGCATGGTCGAATCCCGCGGACTGGTGATGACGCCGGGAACAGGAGTCACGATCGTTTCGTTGCTGATCTTTTTTTCCAAGAGTTTGATTTGTTCACACAAGCCGTTCACCTGTGCGCGTATAATTTGTATTTGTTCCTTTTTTTCCCCGGTGCGCACCGCTTCGAGCCTGGCTTTGTTAAGTTCTGTATTGATCTGGTATAACTTGAACGTGGCCCGTGCCTGTTCAAAATCCTGTTCACTGATCAAATGCCGTTGGCGAAGCTCTTTTTTGCGTTCAAACTCGGGTTTAAAAGCGGACAATTGTTCCTGTGCATATTCAAAAGCCTTTTCAGCCTCTTCAATTACAGCGGCTTTTTCCCCGCTCTGTACAGAGCGAAGTTCGGCCTGCAACGCCAGCAACCTTGAACTCAAATCAGCCAAACGCAGATGATTTTCTGAAGAGTAGATCATTCCGATAGAATCGTCCTGTTCCACCCACTGGCCGATCTGAAATCCGGAATTCAGCCGGAATTTAACAAAATCGAGTCGATCGAACTGCAACAGATCGAATTGATCATTCAATGTACCAAAGTTTTCCGTATATCTGGAAAGAAACTTTTCCGTCTGATTCAATTGCAGTGACCATTCCGCCTGAGACAAAAAACGACACGGCGTTTTGATCTTGTGAGGTACTTTGATAATAATGAGTAAAAAAACCAACGCGATTAAAATGGCCAATACAATCAGAGCGTTCTTCTTAGGCATAGTGTTTTACTTTATTTTACAGCCAATATCTCAAATTTTTATTTGCTTGATCTGGTGTTTACTATTAATAACGATTCCTAATCTAGCATAATTTTAATAAAAATCAAAACCTTGTTAAAGCAAGGTCGCATTAATCCTGAAGCGATTCTTTTACATCTTTCTTTTATCAAGATCAACTGAACGGGAGATAAAAACATTGCAATTGTTCTAATGGATTTATTAATTAAGAATCTATTAAGCTACTGTTAAATACGGTTAATAACCATGTTTGCGTAAAATGGATCAACGGAAATGCCTTTTTTCTCATAAAAATCAGCGCTCAACCATATGAACTCTCGGCATAAGAAAAAGATCGTCAACCAGGAACTCTATTCCTACCTGCAAACCCTTCTCAACGATGTTTCCAACCGCCGCATGCAACCTCTTCTGACCAATCTGAGCAGAAACGGTGTGATATATGATGCCGTATTCATGCTGCCCGGACAACGAATAGGAAGATTGTTTCCCAATCATTTTGACCGCGTTTTGCTGGACGCACCCTGCACAAACCTCGGCAAATTGCCAAGTCAGCTTTATACCAATGCGAGATTATTCGGCAAAGCGGCTGCCGGGCAGGCGGACCTGCAATATCATCTGCTCGTCTCTGCACTAAAAGCTGTCAAAGTCGGTGGCTTGGTGGTCTATTCAACCTGTTCCCTCTCTGTCGAAGAAAATGAGATGATCATCAACCGAATCCTGGAACGCTATCCGCGGTCCGTCAGCATGGAAGAGTGTCCGATTGACGAAAAAAGGTTCCGAGAGGGCATAACAAAATATCGTAAAACATTGCTCAATCCGGCATTGAACAAAGCCAGGCGCATCTATCCCTTTTCGTATCCCTTTGAAGGATTCTTTATGGCATGCCTGAGAAAGACCAGTGATTCCGCTGCCGATAAAACCGTTTTCGTGCCGGGCATAACGCTGTATGACAGCACAAATGACGATATTGCCTCCATTCTCGAAAATATAAATGAACTGTGGGAAATCGATATCGAACTTTTAAGATCATATACTTACCGGTTGACGACTAAAAAGCTCTGGCTCTTATCACCGGTGTGGCAAAACATCCCCGAGACCGGGTTTTATAAAGCGGGTTTATCTCTGGCCATCCCCAGAAAGGAAGGCTGGAAGCTGACCAATGCCGGCGTCCAGTTTTTCGCACCCTATATCCGTCACCATTTGCTCGAACTTGGCAATTCGGAGCTGCAAAGGCTCTTCGAGCAGGGCGAATTGGATTGGCACGGCAATGCCGACGGATATTATATCCTTACTCATGATCAAAACCGGTTGGCCACCGTATCGCTTTTTAACAACAGGCTAAAAATCCTCTTGCCGCATCGATTTCACCTTGTTCTGTAGAACCATTATCTAAATCAGACAGCCGAATCTTGACTTTTACGGCGAATTTATCTATTTTAGAAAAATTTGGCCTTTACAACGATGAAAGTGACAATAATGGCAATAAACCAAAAGAGCATCCAGGCAACACGGGACAAGATGAAAGCTATGCTCGGTGATTTTATTTCCGAATCCGAAATCGAACAAAAAGCTCCCCTGGTTTACAAGATCAATCAGTTAAAAAAAGAACGCAAAGCCGTTATTCTCGGGCATAATTATATGGAACCAATATTATATCATACCGTTCCCGATTATGTCGGCGATTCTCTTGAGCTCAGCCGCAAGGCTGCTCATACGGATAAAGACGTTATTGTCTTTTGCGGCGTGGAATTTATGGCTGAAACCGCAAAAATTCTCAGTCCGGACAAGACTGTTCTCATCCCCTCCACAAAAGCGGGTTGTTCTTTGGCGGAAAGCATTACTGCAGAAGACATAAGACAATTAAAGAAACGCTATCCCGGTGTACCGGTGGTGACCTATGTAAACACCTATGCCGATGTAAAAGCGGAATCCGATTATTGCTGTACTTCCGGGAATGCCAAACGCGTCATCGAGTCCATCGATTCCGACCGCATCATTTTTCTGCCGGACGAATATCTCGCCGGCAATGTTGCAGCTGAAACCGGCAAGACCATTATTTTTCCCAAAAAAACTGTGAATGGCACGCTTGTGCATCCGAGAGGGAGCGCTGAATACGATTTAGTCGGTTGGCAGGGTCGATGCGAAGTTCACGAACAGTTCAGCGTTAAAGATATCGAGGCGGTTCGCAAGCAATACCCTGATGTCGTGGTACTGGCTCATCCCGAATGCAGTCCTGAGGTAGTGGAGGCATCGGATTATGCGGCCAGCACTTCCAAAATGATCGATTATATCAAAACCTCTGATGCGCCACATTATTTACTGCTTACGGAAAGCAGTATGGCGGAGAATATCGTGGCGGAGAATCCGGAAAAAAATCTTGTACGCGTATGTGATATCAAATGTCCGCACATGAAATTGATTACGCTTGAGGAAACATTCAATTCCTTAAAATATATGCGATACGAGATAGAGGTGCCCGAAGAGATTCGCAAGAAAGCACAAAAAGCCGTAGACCGGATGCTTGAAATCTCATGATTCTGCGGCGATCCGGCGCTGATGATTTTGATTATTTCTTGATTTTTTGGCCAACAACAAGTATATTTTAAGATTAAAAATTCTTTATGAAAAATCCCCGGGAGTAGATATGAAAATAGCCGTTGCAAAGGAGATCCTGGCCGACGAAAATCGGGTGGCAATGACACCGGATAGCATTAAAAAATTGAAAAGCGATGACATTGAAATCGTCATACAATCCTCTGCAGGAAAATTGTCTCATTATACGGATGAAGAGTATGAAAAAGCCGGCGCCAAAATAGCCGGTTCGGAAAAAGAGCTTTATAACGGTGCAGAAATTATTTTCAAAGTACGCCCGCCGGAAAAAAAAGAGGTAGAGTCTTATCCGGAGGGCTGTGTGCTCGTCTCATATCTGGAAGTGCTGCGCAATCCCGAAATCAGCAACGAGCTCAACAAAAGAAAGATCACCAGTTTCGCCATGGATACCATACCGCGAATTTCCAGGGCGCAAAGCATGGATGCGCTCTCTTCACAGGCATCGGCCGCCGGGTATAAAGCGGTTTTGCTGGCTGCGGCTTTTATTCGTAAATTCTTACCCATGCTGACCACGGCTGCAGGCACCATACCGCCCGCCAAAGTGGTGGTTCTTGGCGCCGGTGTCGCCGGTTTGCAGGCCATCGCTACCGCCCATCGTCTCGGTGCCAAGGTGGAAGCCTATGATATCCGTCCGGCAGCAAAAGAAGAAGTACAAAGCCTCGGCGCCAAATTCATCGACGTCACCCTCGACGAAGAAACAGAAGCCGAGGGCGGTTATGCGAAAGACGTTTCCGATAAAAGCAAAAGCGTTATTCAGCAGACCATCCATAACCATGTTGCCGCAGCGGATATTGTCATCACCACTGCCCAGGTTCCGGGTAAAAAGGCCCCTGTACTGGTGACTGAAAAAATGGTCAAAGATATGCAACCGGGCAGCGTTCTGGTGGACATGGCGGTAGAGCAAGGCGGAAACATCCAGGGGTCTAAAGCCGGTGAAAATGTTGACGTTGACGGTGTAACCATTATGGGGCCGGTCAATCTGCCCGCCCGGATGGCGATGGATACCAGCCAGATGTACGCCCGCAATATCATGTCTCTGTTCAAACTCATGATTAAAGAGGGCAAGCTCAATCTCAATTTTGAAGATGAAATCATCAGGGGAGCCTGTATCACCCATGATGGACAGACCATTCATGAAAAAACAAAAGAGTTATTAAACGCATAAAGAGGTATTGTCATGCCAGAAGAACTGCTAATCGGACTCGTTATTTTTGTTCTCTCAGCATTTGTCGGATTTGAGGTGATTACCAAAGTACCGCCGACATTGCACACACCACTGATGTCCGGAGCAAACGCCATTTCAGGTATTGCGATTATCGGGGCGTTGCTGGTCAGCGGACGACAGGATTCCACGCTCACCCTGATACTTGGAATGGTTGCCATTGTTTTCGCAACCATTAATGTTGTCGGCGGATTTATGGTTACCGACCGTATGCTGGAAATGTTTAAAAAGAAAGAAAACAAAAAGTGATATTGAATACAAAGAGAAAGATGACTCTATGGATGCTAGATCAACGTTAATCGGTTTATCCTATCTCGTTGCCGCTTCGTTTTTTATTTTAGGATTAAGATATCTGAGCTCACCGGCGACAGCGCGCCGGGGCAATCGGATCGCTGCCCTGGGAATGCTCATCGCTATCGTGGTTACACTTTTAGACAAGCAGATCGTCAGTTTTACCTGGATTGCAGTGGCGATTGTTATTGGGTCCATTATCGGTGCTCTGTCGGCCAGACTGGTTAAGATGACCGCCATGCCGGAAATGGTGGGGATTTTCAACGGTTTTGGCGGCGGCGCATCAGCACTGGTCGCCGTGGCCGAATTCATTCGGCTGACCTCCTCACCCACTGCGGTGATGACCCTGGATGTTTCCATTACCACCATTCTCGGCGTATTGATCGGTGGTATCACATTATCCGGCAGCTTTATCGCCTTTGGCAAGCTGCAGGGATTTATCAGCGGTTCTCCGATCACCTTTCCCATGCAACAACTGGTCAATGTTCTGCTGCTCGCGGCAGCGCTGGTACTGGGAATATTGATCATTGCAGGAACGCCCGCGATCTGGCTCTTTTATGTTGTTGTGGCCATCGCCCTGATCTATGGTGTTTTATTCGTCATTCCCATCGGCGGTGCCGATATGCCGGTCGTCATATCGCTGTTAAACTCTTTTTCAGGACTTGCCGCCTGCGCAGCCGGTTTTGTGGTCAAGAATCATATTCTCATTATCGCCGGCGCACTGGTTGGAGCCGCAGGATTGATCCTGACCCAGATTATGTGCAAGGCGATGAACCGCTCGCTGGCCAATGTCTTGTTCAGCGCCTTTGGTACCGGTGATATGGCCGCCGGCACCACCTCAGATGAACAAAAATCGGTCAAATCCGTGGATTCCGAAGAAACCGCCATGGTTATGGGCTATGCACAATCCGTTATCATTGTTCCGGGTTATGGAATGGCAGCAGCTCAGGCCCAGCACGCAGTACGGGAACTGAGCGAATTGCTGCAAAAACGCGACATTGAGGTAAAATTCGCCGTTCATCCCGTCGCCGGACGCATGCCCGGACATATGAATGTTTTGCTCGCTGAAGCCAATGTACCCTATAATCTGCTTTATGATATGGATGATATCAATCCCGAATTTCCGCATACGGATGTCGTCCTCGTTATCGGTGCCAACGATGTCATCAATCCGGCAGCACGTACCGACACCACGAGCCCAATTTATGGGATGCCGATTCTCGATGCCGATAAAGCCAAACATGTTATCATTATCAAACGAAGCCTTAATGTTGGCTTTGCCGGCATTGACAATGAACTCTTCTATAACAAGAAAACCATGATGTATTTCGGCTCTGCACGCGAAAAAGTGCAGGAACTGATTGCTGATATTAAAAAACTCTAGATTTGAAATTGCATACACAAACATTTCAAAACTGTATAAAGATAGGTTTTATTACCCGGTGCTGTATTAAAATTGAAAACCTTTTCATGTTTTGAAGGTGTTGACATTCAAAAGCGCAAAGCGCTAAGAATAAATTAAATTTGTCGCAATGCTTTAGAAAAAAGCTTTTTTTTAGATAGAATTCCAAGTATAAATGATAAATAATACAACTTTCCTTGTATCCTCCATTTTATCTGTTTAAACGGCGCTGTTTTTCCCGGCGTTTCTCTGCAAGCTTGACGGTTTAAATACAAATCTTCATACTTGGATTATCTACACAATATTCTCACTACATCATCCCCTCTTTCTTTTCGAATCCGCGCCAATCTGGCAGCCTAATTGGCATACATGTCAAAATGACATACAAGCCTGTCTTATATTGCCGCACGCCAATAGAGCAGTAACTAATTTTAAAACAAATCTTTATGTCGATTTCTTTTTTTGGCACGACTATTGTATAGTTAACCACAAACGATCGATAATTGATGAATAACATAAAAAGGAGAAGGTATCATGTATTTGATCAAACCCAATCATTTAATCGATAACTGGTTTAACCATGACTATACAGAGGATTCCAAACTGTGGCGCCCCAATCTGGATATCGAGGAATCTGATAAAGCGTATAAAATTCTTGCCGATCTTCCCGGTCTCTGTAAAGAAGACCTGAAACTTTCGGTTGAAAAAAATATTTTGACCCTAAGCGGCGAACGTAAATCAGAAGAAGAGAAAGAGGAAAATGGTTCTCTCTACAGAGAACGCTGTTATGGTAAATTTGAGCGCTCTTTTGCTCTGCCGGAAAATACGGATACGGAAAAGATCAAAGCGGATCTCAATAATGGTGTTCTCTCGCTGACCATTCCCAAAGGCGAAAAAGCCAAAGCAAAGAAAATCGAAATCAAATAGTCGGGCAGAAACCAGAACACAGCGTATCCCTGTCGTCGTGAACGAGGGAGAAAAAAAGCCGCCCCTGTACAGGGACGGCTTTTTTTTATCTCTATACTTGAAAATAATCGAATTGGATTTTTACTCTTCTTCATCCTCGCCCATTCCCTGCAGTGATTCGCCTTCAAGGCGGGCGATAACAACGGCACCGCATGAATCGCTAAGAACGTTGGTGGCAGTACGAAACATATCGAGAATGCGGTCGACTGCCAGAATAAGTCCGACCGCTTCCAGGGGCAATCCGATGGCTCGCAGAATAACGGACATCATTACCAGCCCGGCCATCGGAACACCGGCAGCCCCGATAGAGGCGAGCAAGGCGGTAATGACCACCAGCAGTTGTTGCAAGAAAGTAAGGTCAAATCCGTAAACCTGAGCGATAAAGATAGCGGCGATACATTCATAAAGTGCGGTACCATCCATATTGATGGTAGCACCGATCGGCAGGGTAAAGTTGGCAATCTTGGAAGAAACCTTTGAACGCCTGGTAACAGCGGTCATGGTCAAAGGCAGGGTGACCATGGATGAACAGGTGGAAAAGGCAGTAATCAACGGTGTCGTCATGCCTTTATAGTGTTTAAGAGGATTGACCCTGGCAACAAATCTTAGTAAAAGCGGCAAGTTTATGCTGACATGGATAAAGAGTCCCATCAGTACGATGACAAAATAAAAACCAAGTGACTTGAAGGCGCCGAATCCTGTTTCAGCAACAATGCGGGCGTTGATGCCAAAGACACCAAAAGGGGCACTCCAAAGGACAAACTGGGTTAATTTCATCATCGCTTCAAAGGCACCGTCAAATAGCTGGGTGAGCTGGTCGCGTTTGGTGGTTTGCAGCTGGGTAATGAAATATCCGAAGAGTATGCTGAAAAAAATCACCGGCAAAACATCTCCCCGGGCCAAAGCGGCGAAAGGATTCTCGGGTATGATTTGTAAAACAATGTCGAACAATCCCTGTTGAATGGCTTCAAGATTTTCCGGAACTTTTTCCAGGCCGAGTTTAGCTCCCACGCCGGGTTTAAAAATATTCACCAGAACTTGTCCGGTTAATATCGCCAGGACCGAGCTCATGACATAATAAAGAAAGGTTTTCAGTCCGAGACGTCCGAGTCCCTTGGCGGAACCTATGCTGAGCACCCCGGAAATAATCGAGGTGAGAATCAGAGGCATAATAGCCATTCGTAACAGGCGAAGAAAAATTTCCGCCAGAGGATCAGCAATGAAAAGGATTTTTTCACCAAATGTCCAGCCGCAGATCACACCGAGGGCCAGACCAATAAAGATATACCGTGTCAATCTGTTCATAGTTTTCCCTGTTTCTGTTTCTGTTTTTCTTTACCGTAGCGGTTGAAGAGGAAATCCGCGTCGAAACACCGAGGTTTTACCATTTGAAAACGAAAAGCGAAAAGACAACAAGACCATATCGGCAAGCGGTTGGCGATTTTGATCATAGGGATTCAGTGAAACGCCAATGCGAAGAGTTTGTGTTTTTGCTGGCCCCAGAGGAATATTAAGACGTGCAGATGATCCCATCTCATTTTTCATGACAGTTTTAAGTATCTTGGGATTTTGCGCGATCTTCTGCAGGGTAGGATCAACGAGAAACGCTCTGGCATTGAGGTCGGCGTTGCTGATATTTTCCCCCTGCAATGCCACGAAATAGCCTCCGCCATCGCTAACCTTCTCAATCCCTTCAACCGTCACCATAGGACCGCTATGGTTGGTAAAGCTGATCTCGTAAACAGCAAGATAACTGTAGGATTGATTTTCTTCATCATAGAGAGGCGTCAGCAGGTGATTTTTTTCCTCGACGACAATATCAGAGAGTGCTGTTTGCTGAGCGCTTTTGGCAAGAATCATGGCAATTACCGCAATAACAAGTGCCATGATGGCAACGAGCAAGGTGTATAGCGATAGATGACTGTTTTTCATAACAGATCCCTTTCGTTTACAGATCACGGGTGTTGCATATGAAAATTGGTATAGACAAAAGATTCTTCAGATATCGCCGGAATAACCACTTTGTCAATCAGGGAACGGATCTCGATGACCACGGTGGCCATGGTGTTGCGAATATCCTGAGCAAGATTGTGCCTGTCCAAATCCGGAGAAGCTGTAATCATATTCTGACTGAGCATTTCAACATAGGGCACATTGATATAGTCGCCGGCGGAAAGTATGAGGCGATTCAGATCACGAATTTTACGCAGAAATTCATAATTTCGATAAAACATCTGAAAGCTGTGGGCAAACTCGGGCACCAGCGTGGATAGTTGAATGAATAATTTATAATTCGAATGCTCCGAAACCTTAAACAGAGCCCGGCAGATCAATAAAAACATTTCGATATCGCGCAATCCGCCGGGGCCTTCCTTGAGATTGATAAATTCGGGCGTATCCTTTTCAAAGGATCGATGCCGCTCATAGATATCGTGTATCAGCTCCTGGATATAATTTTTACGATCATCATAAATATAGGGTTGAATAAAAGTATTGACAAATTCCTGTTGTAAAACCGTGCTTCCCACCACCATGCGGGCGCCGAGCAACTGCGACTTGTCGACAAAGCGATCAACACCGGGAGAATTTAAAAGCTGGCGCAATTGCAAAAAGGTACAGATATAGGATCCGGAATAATCTGAGAGACGATAATGCGGCATAATACCGCATTTGACGATTTCCGTATGCATTCGGCTGATAATTTTGGTGGCATAGTCCAGAATTTCGGAATCGGAGGAGTTGAGCAGTATGATCAAATCATAGTCATCATCAAACGCAAGCATATGGCCGTGGCCACCGGTAACAAAAATGCCCAGCAAGTCTTTGGTCTTGATGCTGGTGTCGTAACGGTCATCTATTTCCTGTTTGCATGTATCAAAAAGCATGCGCAGGTAGGTATCGGTAAATTCGGTAAATTCCATTGCTATGGTTTGGGGAGGGGTATCGCTTAGAGCACTCAGGCAGACACGAAAAAATTCAAAGTCATAATAGATGACCAGATTTTGCAGTTTTTGTTTAATATTCTGCGCCCGTTCGACTTCGGCAAGATATCCCTTACCGATCAGGGAGAATCGGTGTGGATCATCCAGATATTCGAGATAGTCCGGATGTTTACCCAGCACTCTGTTCATCACCCGTTTAAAATATCGGCTGGTACCGTAATGGAGCTTGATCAGATAGAGCAACCGGTTTCGCGCCGGCAACAGTTCGCGATCGCTGAAGCGTTTATTGAGCCACTTGTATAATTTTCGTTGCTGAACGTCGCTTAACAGAGAGATATAGTCATGGATGAGTTTGGGATAATGCCTGAAAACGATGCTCATGCGTTGTGCTTCTTCACTGGTACCGCGATAACTGTTGAAAAAACGCTCGTTGATCAGGGCGAATAAATTCGAATCGGGTATGCGGTTTTTATATTTATACAACAGAGCGATAAATTGAAACATGCCGATAAATGAATTCCGGCCCCATTCGATAAGCTCGCCGATTACCCGTTCTTTTTCTGCGTCGCGAAGAATACTCATGTGATTTGCCAGACGGATCAAAATTCGGCCATCTTTGCGTTCGAGGACATCGATAATATCATCCCAGAATTTTGTCCCCTTGAAAAAACGGGCCTCCTTGAGAAAGCGCTTGGCCAGATTGCCTATCCGCTTTTCACCAGCCTCGGTTACTTTTTTATGACGCAATATTTTACCAAAGATAGTGATATGGGACAAGTGCGTAATGGTTGCGGGCAAAAGCGTCTTGACCGTCTCTTTTGCCTGGCGAATACTCTTATAATAATCTGTCAGTAAAAAATCGGTGGCTGAAGCAGCCCCGATAGCTTTGTAGCCCATGGTTTCAGCAACCATGGCCAGGTTATTTCTGACTGCCGGATGATTGAGGTAAATCTCTTCTTCCTGGGCGATGAGCATTTGATAGAGATAGCGAAAAATCTCCAAAAAGGTCAGGGGCTCTTCTATCTGATCATAATAGGCTGCCCGTTTTTTATCATTTCGCTTTAATGACTGAATGATGGCCCAGGAATTGACCTGTCTGAGATTAAAGATCGTTTTGGCGGCATAGAGCCCGGCTTTGATCATGCGCAGACCATCTCCTTTGGGACTGATACGGTCCCGGGACAATTCGCGCAAGACAAAGGAACGCGCCTCACCAATAATACCGCGCAAATAACCTTCATGATATTTACTCGGACTGCTGTTCTGGGGAATATGATTATAACGCAGCGTCACCCGGCGATGAAATTCATTGAAGAGCTTGCGACTTCCGAGAATTTTGGCAGCGCCCAGCATTTCTGTAATGATGACAAAATCATGAATTTCATTCTCCAAAAGTTGACAATATTCATCAATGGAAGCGGAGAACGAGCTCGGACTGCCGACGTGTTCGGAGAGATGAAAGTGAAGGCTGATCGCGCGCTTGAACATTTCTCGGTTCATGCGGCTGACCGCTTTATTGAGAACCTCTCGGCCTTCGGCGCCGCTGTCGACAACACCGATATCGATATCATCCTGGTCAGAACGCGTACCGACACCAAGAAAAACAAACTCTGGTGATTTTTCTTCCGGCAGATATAAACCAAGCAGCTGCTCCATATAAGCTGCCGTCAGACGCCGAAAATCGTGTCCGACCCGAAGCATAAACTGCTTGTATACTGCATAGCGGTTCGGATTGGTGGTAAGGTCCAGCATCAGGATATCGATCGCGCTCAGATTCATCTGCAAAAATTGCAGCGCAAAATAACACGCCTGATCGTTTTGCTTTTCTTCCAGAGAGGTACCCACAGTAGCAATCGTATCCATCTCTTTTTTATAGTCCCGCGCGCTTGCCCACAAGTGAACCTGGTCTATAATCATAGCCTGTTCGAGACGGGCCATCAGCTTATCGATATGAGTCTCGACAAAGAATATATATTTGCGATGGTGATTGCCCAAAAAACGGGCGCGTCGTAGAATTCTTTCGATATAAATATCCACAAGCTCATTCCGGCTAAAGATGGATGAAATTAACTCATACAGTATACACAAAGCTCAATGAAGAATCAAGATATTTTCAATTTCACAGCAAACCTAAATTATGTAAATTTTACTTGATTTACAAACTTGAGTTTGATATTTTAGCACTGCTGTAATGAAACTCTATTGATTAGACAAATTATTTTAAGCAATATCTCCCGAGGGAGCGATGACCTACACGAGCGCACCTTCTTTCTTTATCCCTGCATTATCGAAAACACAACCTTTCAAAACATACAACCAAAATCAAACCTTAAAGAGTGGAGAATGCGAATGTCAGATGTATTAGATCATGATATCGTTATTCTGGGCGCCGGCCTGGCAGGATTGCGCGCAGCGATCGAAGCTTCCCGCCTGACAAAAGGGAAACTTGACATTGCCGTACTGACCAAAAATCAAATGATGCGGGCGCATTCGGTGGCTGCTGAAGGCGGTACTGCCGCCATGATGCGGCCGGAAGAAGGCGATAGTTTTGAACTGCATGCCTGGGATACGGTTAAAGGAAGTGATTTCCTCGCCGACCAGGATACTGTAGAGCTGTTTGTCAAGAGCATGCCGGCTGAAATTCTGCAACTCGATCATTGGGGAATCCCCTGGACCCGTCGCGAGGACGGACGCATTGCCCAGCGTCCTTTTGGCGGTCATAGCTTCCCAAGAACGGTTCTGGCCGCAGACAAAACCGGTTTTTTCGAGCTGCAAACGCTCTACGACACCCTGAACAAGTATACCACCGTTAAGCATTACAATGAACACTTTGTAACCGCCATCCTGACGGAGAAAAATGAATTTCGCGGGCTGGCCACTATCAATATGACCACGGGAAAGGTCATGTTGATCCGGGCCAAAGCCCTGATTATCGCCGCCGGCGGCGGCGGGACCTTGTTCGGTTTTACCACCTATTCACAGACCGTCACCGGGGATGGTATGGCCATGGCCTATCGCGCCGGTATGGCTCTGGAGGACATGGAATTCGTTCAATTCCATCCCACCGGCCTGGTGCCTTCCGGTATCCTTATCACCGAAGCATGCCGTGGTGAAAACGGCTACCTGGTCAACAACAAAGGCGATCGCTTTATGTCCCGGTATGCTCCCGAACGGATGGAACTGGCGCCGCGGGATCTTATCTCCCGTTCCGAAATGACAGAAATTGAAGAAGGCCGGGGATTTAAAGGACCGGACGGCCTCGATTATGTTCATCTCGATCTCAGGCACCTGGGAGCAGATCGAATCAACGAACGCCTTCCCTTAATCCGCGAAGTCTGTATAGAATTCAACGATCTGGACCCGATCGACGAACCCATCCCCTGCCGCCCGGTCGCGCACTATTCGATGGGAGGCATTGAAACCGACATCAAAGGCGCCACCAGGACAAAAGGAATATGGGTTGCCGGCGAAGCCGCTTGTGTCAGTATGCACGGTGCTAACCGGCTCGGCAGCAATTCAACTGCAGAGTGCCTGGTGTGGGGTAAAATAACCGGCGAGGAGACCGCCAAATATTGTCGCGAAACCGTAGACCTGCCACCGCTGGCGGAAAAACAGATGCAGGCGGAAGAAACAAGAATTTTCAGCGATATGTTACAGCGCAACGGCAAAGAAGACCTTTATGCAATCCGGAGAGAGTTGCGATCCACCATGGATCAGTATGTCGGCGTCTTTCGAACCGGAGAAGAATTACAAAAAGCGTTAGATAAAATCAAAACATTAAAAAAACGGTTCCAGCAAATTCATATTGAGGACAAGAGCAGATCCTATAACACCAATCTCGTTCATGCTCTGGAGCTGGAAAATCTGCTCGACCTTGCTGAAGTGATGGTCACCGGGGCCGTGCAAAGAACCGAATCCAGAGGGGCACATGCCCGGCGCGACTATCCAAAACGCGATGACAACAACTGGCTCAAGCATACCCTGGCAACCTATGACCCGAAAGGGGCCAAACTCGATTATAAACCGGTAAACATCACCACTTGGAAACCGGTAGAAAGAAAATATTAAAACGGGAAAATTTAAGACCTAAATTGGAGATAAGATATGGCATCTACACCGAAAAATAAACTGGGTATACGAGGCTGGGTTTGCGGCGGCCGCTATGTGGTGGAACGATATGCCTATATCATTCACAGAATAAGCGGTATCGGTATTCTTGTATATTTTATCCTGCATATTTTCGTAACCGGTTCCCGTGTGGGTGGCCCGGAAAAATGGCACAGCACCATGTCCTTTTTTGAAACGCCACTCTTCAAGTTTGGAGAATATCTCGTTTTTGCTGCTTTTGCGTTTCACGCCCTGAACGGCCTGCGATTATTTTTCAGCGAGCTGGGATTTCTCATCGGAAAACCCGCAAGACCGGTATTTCCGTATAAAACGTCAATTCATCATCAACGTCCCTGGTTGATCGTTTTAATGATACTGGCAGCTCTGTTTATCGTTGTTGGAGGTTTGGACTTTTATATATTGGGAGAATAGCTATGCGAGAATCAACATTATGGCGCTGGCATATGCTTGCCGGTGCTGTCGTATTCTTTTTACTCGGTTTACATATGGTCATCATGCACCTTGATGACATTTTACTGGCAATCGGAGTGGGGCATGGCAAAGCCATCGACGCCACCGTCGTTTTTGAACGCAGCCAACAAGCCTTTTTTATGTTGACCTATATCATTTTACTGGGTGCAGCTCTGTATCACGGACTTTATGGCATGCGCAATATTCTGTTCGAGCTGACTTTGAAAAAGGAGTGGGAGACCATCATCAACTGGATATTCATTGTTGCTGGATTGGGATTGTTTATATACGGTACCTATGTGGCTATTTTTGTATTCTTGAACGGGGAGGTTTAAAAATGGAGAATTCCAAAAACACAAAAGAAACGGCAAGTGAAGTGATCTTTGAAGTTTTGCGTTACAACCCGGAAACAGATAAAAAAACCCGGCTTGAAGAATACACTGTTAAGGTCACAAAAGGAATGACCGTCCTCGATGGCCTCAACTGGATCAAGGAAAATCTGGATAACACGCTGGCCTGGCGATCTTCATGCAGAATGGGCGTTTGTGGTTCCTGTGCGATGTTCATCAACGGCAGAGCACGGCTTGCCTGTAACAATCAGATTATGCATATCAACACGAAAAAGCTGGTGATTAAGCCGTTACCCAATTTCGCAATTATCAAGGATCTCGTACCCGATCTTGAAGATTTTTTCGCAAAGCACCGCACCATCAAGCCCTATCTTATCCGGGAAAAAGCGGAAGAGCTGGACAACCCCAGGAACGAATTTTTTCAGTCACCCGAAGAACTCGCCAATTATATTCAGTTTGCCTACTGTATTAAATGCGGAATTTGTCTGGCAGCTTGCCCCACCTGCGCCACGGATGACCGTTTTACCGGCCCCATGGCGCTGGCGCAGGGTTGGCGCTATGTTTCGGATAGCCGCGACGAAGGCGCCGAAGAACGCGAACAAGAGCTTTTTTCCCGTCATGGCGTCTGGCGATGCCATTTTGCCGGTGCCTGTTCGGATGCCTGTCCCAAGGGCGTGGACCCGGCGATGGCTATTCAGCTTTTGAAAAGAGACATGTTTTTCAAACAATATGAAAAAAGAAAAATATCGCCGGCCCGGCAGGAAACAGAGGAAATTAAAAAGTGGAAACCCAACCCGGATATACCCAAACCACCTGACCCAACCGTCTAAACGGGATTGATCAAGTGACCAGAGCTGGTTGATATTTTGAGACAATAAAAGAATCTGTTCATAAATCACAGGAGAGATAATATGTTCAAAAAAAGTATTTCCCTGCTTTTAATGTTGTACATCTTTATAAGCGTACAACCGACAATCTGTCAAACGCTGCAGAGCATAAAAGCTGAAGTTCAGGAATTTACACTGGATAATGGTCTGCACTTTATCGTTCTCGAACGGCATGATGCCCCTGTGGTTTCATTCCACACCTATGCGGATGTGGGCGCAGCGAATGAAACCTATGGAATCACCGGCATCTCCCATCTATTGGAACACATGGCATTTAAAGGCACCAAAACCGTTGGTACCACGGACTATGACAAAGAAAGGGTGATTTTAAACGAACTGGATCGCCTTTACAATCAAATGTGGCAGCTGAAAATGGCTCCCGAGCCGGATTCAATGAAACTCGAAGCCCTGGAAAAAAAATTCGAAGAAAAGCGCCTGGCTGCCAAGGAACTTGTCGTCAACAACGAATTTATCGATCTGATGAGAAGAGAGGGTGATGCCGGCGTTAATGCATACACAAGCAATGACGCAACCCAATATATACACAGCTTTCCATCCAATCGGCTGGAATTTTGGATGGCAGCGGAATCGGACCGCTTTCTCAATCCGGTATTTCGGGAATTTTACAAAGAAAAAGATGTGGTTATGGAAGAGCGACGGCTGCGCACGGATAACACGCCTATCGGAAAGCTGCTGGAAGAATTTTTTGCCATAGCCTTTAAAGCGCATCCTTACAAACACCCTGTTGTCGGACACATGTCCGACCTCCAACGCATCCACCGTCTGGATGTCGAAGATTATTTTGAGACCTATTATATCCCGAGCAACATGGTCATCGGTATCGTCGGAGATGTAGACACCCAAGAGGTGAAAAAACTGACAAAAGTCTATTGGGGCCGGATACCCGGCGGGCCCAAACCCGAGCCGGTTCGTACCACAGAGCCCACACAACAGGGAGAAAAACATTTTTATGTAGAGGCGCAATCACAGCCATTGGTTATTGCCGGCTATCACCGTCCGGCAGCCGACCATCAGGATGATGCACCGCTGGAGGCACTGGCCAATATACTCGGACAGGGCCGCTCCAGCCGAATCTATACAACCCTGGTGAAAGAAGAAAAAATCGCCGCCCAAACCGGCAGTTTTAATGGCTTCCCCGGCTCTAAATATGCCAATCTTTTCGCTGTATTTGCCATGCCGTCAAAAGATCACAGCAATGAAGAGTGTCTCGAAGCAATCGATAAAGAGATAGAAAAAATGCAAACTGAAAAAGTGACCGACCTTGAATTACAAAAATTCAAACGCAGTTACCGCAAGAATCTTTTTGATGCGATGAAATCCAATGCCAATATGGCGCGTCTTTTAACCAATAGTGAAGTATTATACGGAGACTGGCGTGATCTTTTTGATGAAATCGATCAGATCAATGCCGTAACCGCTGAAGACATTCAGCGCGTTGCACGAGAATACCTGATCAAAAAAAACAGAACCGTCGGAGAATTGATTCCTGAAAAGTCGATATAACCAATTGCAGGAAAGGATATCATGATGAAGAAATATGCATTTTTTCTATATACGATTTTAATAACCGGCTTTTGTGTTGCCCAAAAAAGCCCTAAAGATAATTTTGATTTTCCCAAGCTCAATAAAATTCAGGCACCCAATATTAAAACAAGGGTTCTCGATAATGGCATGACGCTATACCTGGTTGAGGACCACACCTATCCCACCATCTCACTGCGGGCCATGTTCAATGTCGGTTCCCGTTTCGAACCGGACGACAAAATCGGTCTGGCACAAATCACCGGTGAGGTCATGAGAACCGGGGGCACCGAAAGCCGCAATGGCGATGAATTGGATGCGTTGCTCGAATCCCTCGCGGCCTCGGTTGAAACCGGAATCGGCAATTCATATGGGTATGCTTCGGTTACACTGTTGAAAGAAGACATCTATACCGGCCTCCAGGTTCTCGCCGATATCCTGATGAATCCCGCATTTGATCAGGAAAAAATCGATCTGGCCAAAATACAGATGAAAACATCTATTTCCAGACGGAACGATGAAATCGGTGGCATCTCTTTGCGCGAATTTCAAAAGCTGATTTATGGCAAAAAAAGCCCCTATGCCCGTCATCCGGAATATGCAACCGTGGACGCCATTACAAGAGAGGATATCATCGAATTCCATCAGCACTATTTCCACCCCAATAACATGCTGCTGGCCGCCTGGGGCGACTTTGATATCGATGAATTCATGGAAAAAATCGATGCGACGTTCAAGTACTGGGAAAAAGCCCCGTTGCAGATTCCGGCTGTTCCCCAGCCCGCTTACGAATACAAATATAACGTAAATTTGGTAAATAAACAGGATGCAGACCAATCGTGGGTGCAGCTCGGTCATATCGGCGGTCGCAAAGACGATCCGGATTATCCGGTGCTGGTGGTCATGAACAGTATTATGGGCTTTGACCGCATTTTTAAACGGGTTCGCACCGATGAAGGGCTTGCCTACAGCGCTTCTGCTTACTATGATGCAGAATACGATCACGAGGGTATCTTTCGTGTCATGGCCCAAACCAAATCGGCTTCTACTGTATACGCAATACGCATTATGCTCGAAGAGATTGAAAAAATGACCCGGGAGTTGGTGACTAAAAAAGAACTGGAAAAAGCCAAAGATCAATATCTGAATTCATATGTCTTCAACTTTGACAGAAAAAGTAAAATCGTTAACCGGCTGCTTACCTATGCCTACTTTGATTATCCTCTCGATTTTAATCAAAGGATCAAAGAGGGTGTTGAAAAGGTGACGCGCGAAGATATTCTCAGAGTAGCCAAAAAATATCTGCATCCGCAAAACGTGCAGATTCTCGTGGTCGGAAACCCGGCGGATTTTGACACTCCGCTTTCTGAACTCGGAACGGTAAATGAGATCGATATTACCATCCCCACAGCAAAAGAAGAAAAACCGCAAGCGAGTGCAGCAGATCTGGAAAAGGGGAAATCGCTGATTTTGTCGATGGCAGAGACAGTCGGAGGCCTGAACAGTATCAACCAGGTTGAAAACATTGTCAGCGATGTTACCCTGACACAGACAACTCCCATGGGTGAAATGGAACTCGGGGTTACCACAACGGTTGTGTTTCCGGACAAAGTGCATTTTAACATGCAGACACCGGGAGGTGAAATGCAAATGGTTCTGAGCGGGGAAAAAGCCTGGATGGTATCCCCTCAAGGCACTGCAGCCGCTCCGCCTGCCATCAAGAAAAATCTTCAGGAAGGTCTTTTTCACGATATCATCGGTATCTGCCGGTCGATCGATTCTCTTTCGTTCCAGCATCTCGGGTCAACAACATTTGCCGGAGAAGATGCGGAAGCGTTGCTGATCAGCGATGAGGATCTGAGCTTTCATCTCTATCTCTCCCGGCAGGAGATGCTGCCCCTGGGGCTAAAATATAAAACCATAGGCCAGCAGGGTCCGACCGAAGTGGAGGAACGCTATAGCGATTACCGGAAAGTTGACGGCATCCTGCTTCCCTTTAAAGTTATTACCCTGGAAAAAGGGGAAAAGGCTTCCGAGGTGGTGGTGAAAAACTGCACCATCAATGCTCAGCTGAATGAAGCCCTGTTTCAACAATAAAATATACTATTTGACAAAAAAGGCCGCGGACAATAAATGTCCGCGGCCTTTTTTTATATTCGGTGTTCTGTTTTTCTTTACAATCTGTTTACACAGGCTTTAACATGAAATTACAAGGCATAGGTATATTTCACCAGTGTTATCCACTTACTCCATCCCTCCCACCGCCATTCGTCCTTTATAGGAAACGACTCTTCCCAGGAGTCGTTTCCTGCCTATAATGTCATGTTATTTTGCAAAATTTTCACGGCCTTCAACATAACTATTGCCACCATGCGCATCCTGAGCTACGATTGCAGGAAAATCCTCGACCTCCAGCTTTCGAATCGCTTCCGCCCCCAACTTTTCATAGGCCACCACAGTTGATTTTTTAATCGACTTGGCGATGAGAGCGGCGGCACCGCCTACAGCAGCAAAATAGACCCCTTTGTATTTTTTGAGCGCTTCAGTCACATTGGCACCCATTTCGCCCTTGCCGATCATGCCGCTGGATCCAGCCTGCAAAAGCCTGGGGGCATAGGGATCCATTCGGCCGCTGGTGGTCGGACCTGCTGAACCGATGACTTGTCCCGGACGGGCAGGACTGGGGCCGACATAATAGATCAATTGGTTGGCCAGGTCCAGAGGCAGCTCTTCATTCTTGTCGAGCAATTCCACCAATTTCTTGTGAGCGGCATCACGAGCCGTATAAATAACACCGGTTATCAAGACACTGTCGCCGGCGTGTAATTTTTCAACCTGATCCTTGCTTAACGGAGTGGTTATTTTAATCGCATCAGCCATTATTGAATTCCTCCCTTATAGTACAACACTTTTATGTCTGTCTGCATGACATTGAATATTAACAGCGGCCGGTAACGAAGCGATATGGCAGGGAAAAACCTCGACATGAACATCCAGTGCGGTGGTTCGTCCGCCAAGCCCCTGGGGCCCGATACCCAGCTTGTTGACGCGTTCGAGTAACGCCTCTTCCATATCGGCATAATAGGAATCCGGATTCCTGCTACCGATGGGTCGTAAAAGCGCTTTTTTGGCTAAATTGGCAACTTTCTCAAAGGTTCCGCCAATTCCAACACCAACCACAATGGGGGGACACGGATTACCACCGGAACGGCTCACTTTATCAACAACAAAATTTTTAACGCCGTCTTCGCCATCCGCTGGTTTCAACATGGCAACTTCACTCATGTTTTCACTGCCGCCGCCTTTGGGTGCCAGAGTAATTTTCAAAGCATCGCCCGGTATAATATCAGTCCAAATAATCGGAGGGGTGTTATCTTTGGTGTTTACCCGTCGAAGCGGATCTTCCACGATTGATTTTCGCAGGTATCCCTCTCCATACCCTTTACGTACACCTTCGGTAATCGCTTCATTCAGTTCGCCTCCAACAATATGAACGTCTTGCCCAAGTTCTAAATAGAAAACGGAAAAACCGGTATCCTGACAAATTGGAAAAACCCCTTGCGCAGCGATTTCAGCATTCTCGACCAATTGTGACAATATGGCTTTACCCGTAGGCGACTCTTCCGTTTTCAGGGCATTTATCAGCGCCTGCCCTACGTCTTCACCCAATTGATAATTGGCATCAAAACAGAGTTGCGCTACTTTTTCAGTGATTTCACCAGCTTGTATTTCACGCATAATTCCTCCTTGGTTTGTTGCATTCATTCGGATAAATCCCTTCTAAATAAAAGATTACTTGGCCGGACATTGCGCCCGTACCACTGCATCAATATTCTTGGTTCCATAGGCCTGATCAAAATGACGGCTAAATTCATCAGCCAGTTTCCGGGCTCTCTCCTCGTAGGCTTTTTTGTCTTTCCAGGTCATGATCGGATCGAGCATCTTTTCAGGCACGCCGGGGCATATTTGAAGAACATCGAGATGGAAAAGTGAATCGTGTTTGTATTGAACATTCTCAAGTGTCCCGTCCAAAGCGGCATTGACCAAAACTCGGGTTAAATGAATGTCCATGCGCTTGCCTTCCCCATACGGTCCGCCCGACCAGCCCGTATTGATCAGATAAACCTGCGTTCCGTGCTTTTTCAAACGCTTGCCCAGCAAAACGGCGTAAACATCAGGGAGACAAGGCATAAACGGTTGCCCGAAAAAACGGCTAAAGGTGGACACGGGTTCGATAATTCCGGTTTCCGTTCCCGCCAACTTGCTGGTATAGCCCATTAAAAACCATAGCATTGCCTGATCGCTCGAGAGCCTGGCAACCGGAGGCAAAACACCATTTGCATCCGCAGTTAAAAAAATAATGGTTTTCGGATGTGGGCCCATCGATGACAATTTTATATTGGGTAAAAAGGACAAAGGATAAGAGGCACGGCTGTTTGGCGTAAAACGATCATCATTCAAATCAAATTCACCATTGGGAAACATCATTGCATTCTCGACGATGGCGCCGTGTTTTGTGTATTCATCCCGGTGAAAAACAGCATTATAAATTTCAGGCTCTTTCCTCGAGTCCAGATCGATCAGTTTTGCATAACAGCCGAATTCAAAATTGGCGATCCCATTATTGCTCCAGCCATGTTCATCATCTCCCAGAAGAGCGCGTTTCGGATCCGTTGAAAGTGTGGTTTTGCCGGTACCGGACAAACCGAGGAAAAGAGCAAGCTCCCCTTTTGTATTCTCATTTGCAGAACAATGCAAGGGTAAAATGTTTACCTGCGGCAAATAATAATTCATAACGGTAAACATGAGTTTTTTAACGCTACCGCAATAGGATGACCCATATACCAGCCCCAGCCGCCGGTTAAAATCCATAACGATTGCCATCTGTGTTGTTTTGCCGTTCTCAAGCTGTCGCAGGCGCCCTTTAAATTTTCCCTGGTTGAGCTTGTCGTATGGGAGAACGATCAATTTAAAGCCCGATTTGGCGAACACGCTCTTGTGAATTTCTCCGGGCATGGGGCGAAACATATTCATGGTGAACAGCATGGTCAGAGGGCTGTCTGAAATGGTCTCTACAGGCAACGCATAGGATACATCAGCACCGATAACGCGATTGCTGACAAAAATTCTTTTCTTGCGCTTTAACGTTTCGATAGCGGTTTGCCACAACCGGATAAACGTATCGTCGTCCAGGGGCAGATTATTGGGAGAGTCCCAGTCGATATGCGATTCGGTATCGGCATGTCTGACAATCATGGTGTCTTTCGGTGATCTGCCGGTAGATTCACACGGCGTCCATGTTGCCAAACAGCCATTGGCTGATATCAGAGCCTGCTTGAACTCTATGGTTTGAAGAATGGTTTCTTTACGCGTGAGATCGAACTGGACGTCAACATGATTGTTTAATAGCTCGGTTAAGGCTGCATTCGGATCCATAATTCTTCCTTTTCAACACCCCTGCTGGTATAAATGTGAGTGTATAATAGAAAACTTTTACCTTATTGTCAAGCATACAATTCAGTTTCCATGTGAGACAAATGTCCACAATGTGCCACATGGTGTGTCAAATCTTCACTCACACTTGTCTACCGGGAAACATTTGAAATAATGTAATTATATGTAAATTTGTGACTTTTATCAAATTACATAACCGGTAATTTTTTTTATATTTGGCATAGATATTGCGGGAACTTTATAGAGTATAAGGAATTAAATAGCATCGAACAGTGTTAAATCAGACAAGAAGGTTTAGCACCCTTGTAAAGGCAAAAAAAAAGGGAAGTAAAAATGAATTTCGTCTTCCATAATTTCAAAAAAATATTGATGATCATGACGCTTCATATATCTGTTTTTAGTCTGGTCATCGCAGGAGTCGTCTATTTTGATGAGACGCACTCTACACTGCCGGATATCGAAGAAAAGGTATATCTTTCTGAAAAGATAAATTCCATCGATTCCACCCGTATCAGCAGTATCGAAAGAATTGTTCAAATCATATCAAAATTCAACCCCGAGATGGAAGCCGGTCTGAAACGGGATATCGCCAATGAAATTTATCTCATGTCACAAAAATATACCAATTTGAACATAAACTTTATCTGTGCAACAATTACGCATGAAAGTGCCCGCAGCTGGAAACCGCAAGTCATTTCAAATGCCGGTGCAATGGGCTTGATGCAGGTTATGCCGACAACAGGGGCTTTTCTGGCGGCTGAAGAAGGTATTTCGTTTACATCAAAAGAGATACTTTATGACCCCATCATCAACATCAGACTAGGGTGCAGGTATCTCAGCCAGCTTGTCGCTATGTATGAACATGATGGTGGTCTTGCTGCCTATAATGGTGGTCCCTACCGGGCCGAAATGTGGATCGAATCGAACAAAAATTATAACATTCTCTTTGCAGAAACAAGAGATTATGTGCCCGCTGTATTGGAATTGTATCATCAGTTCCGCAGTGAAGTCATGTAAACTCGTTTTTTCATTTTCGCCTAAAAAAGCGATCTCCAAAAGAGATCGCTTTTTTTTTATCTTGTGAGACCCAGCCGGACTGCCCATAAAAATATTTGATTATTTGCAAAATTTTGCTTAATGTTACACAAATTTAAAGGCCGGGAATGCAAAAAATCACGATAAATGGTCAAGACCTGACACTGGAACAGCTCTACGCTGTTGCATTCGGCAAGACAAAGGTGATGATTGACCCGCAGGCAAACGAATGCATGCAGCGCTCGCGTGACTGTATCGAAGAAATACTGTCCAGGGGCCGAGTCGTTTACGGCGTCAATACCGGATTCGGCAAGCTTGCAAATGTTCATATAAAGCCGAAGGAGATCGAAGCCCTGCAGCACAATCTGATATTGAGTCACGCCTGCGGCATCGGCGATCCCATTCCTGAATCCGTTGTTCGCGCTGCTATGCTTTTAAAGATCAATGCCTTGTGCAAGGGCTATTCCGGCTCAAGACCGGTTGTGGCAAAATATTTTTGTGAGCTCCTGAATCATCAAATCACACCCTGTATTCCGGAAAAAGGTTCCGTGGGGGCCTCGGGAGATTTGGCGCCACTGGCCCATATGACGCTTGTACTGTTGGGGATAGGGGAGGCCTATATAAACGGTGAAAAAACATCCGGAGAAAAAGCCCTCAGGATGGCCAACCTTTCTCCTCTGGTGTTAAAAGCCAAAGAAGGCCTGGCCATCATTAACGGTACCCAGATCACCACTGCGTTTGCGGCTCTTGCCCTGTTCCGCGCTCAAAATCTGGTTAAAACCGCTGACATCGCCGGAGCCTTAACCGTTGAAAGTCTGCTGCACACCAAAACCGCTTTTGATGAACGCATTCAGCGGGCTCGCGGATTTCAACATCAGATCAAAGTTGCCGGAAACCTTTCAAAGCTGCTGCTGGAGAGTGAAATCGTCTCATCGCATCAGGACTGCGATAAAATCCAGGATCCGTACAGCTCGCGCTGCATACCGCAGGTGCATGGAATTGTCAGACAAGCGCTCAACTTTGTAAGGGAGGTTATCGACACTGAATTGAATGCAGCTACAGACAATCCGCTGGTCTTTACAGAAGACCAGAGCGTTTTGTCCGGAGGGAATTTTCATGCCCAGCCGATTTCTCTGGCGAGCGATACACTGGCTATTGCACTGGCGCAGCTGTCCAATATTTCAGAACGCCGCCTGGAAAACCTTATGGATTCCGTTCAAAGCGGATTGCCGCCCTTTTTGGCTTCGGATAGCGGCAAAAACTCGGGCTTTATGATGGCACAGGTTACCGCTGCGGCCCTGGTTTCGGAGAATAAAGTTCTTTGCCACCCCGCTTCAGTGGATTCAATCCCGACCTCTGCAAATCAGGAGGATTTTGTCAGTATGGGTACTCACGCGGCCAGAAAAGCATTTGAAGTCCTCCGGAACGCTGAAACCATCATCGGTATTGAACTTTTGGCCGGTTGCCAGGCTCTGGATTTTCGTGGCCACCGGCAGCCGGGACGAGGAACACGGGTCGCTTATGAAACCATCCGTAAAATCATTCCGACCATGCCTCGGGATCGGCTTTTTCAAACGGATTTGATGAAAATAAAGAAAATAATTAAAGAAAATAACATTGTGCAAAATGTTGAAAATGTAATAGGATCTTTATAAAACGGAGTTAAAAATGACTGAATTTTTAGGACAAGGATTAACCTTTGAC
The DNA here is from genome assembly GCA_964608385.1 of uncultured Cytophagia bacterium. Classification (GTDB taxonomy): domain Bacteria; phylum Zhuqueibacterota; class Zhuqueibacteria; order Residuimicrobiales; family Oceaniaggregativiventaceae; genus Oceaniaggregativivens_A. The sequence continues at coordinate 7,057 of CAZSOP010000002.1, read as the reverse complement.
GATGTTTTGCTGGCACCCAATAAATCCAGCGTCCTGCCGAAAAACGTGGATGTAAAAACGCGCTTGTCCCGCAATATGTCCATAAATATTCCAATACTTAGCGCAGCGATGGACACGGTTACGGAATCGGACCAGGCTATCGCCCTGGCAAGGGTTGGCGGTATTGGCATCATACACAAAAACAATTCGATCGAACAACAAACTGCAGAGGTGGATCGCGTTAAACGATCTGAAAGCGGTATGATTATGAATCCTATAACGCTTCCGCCAGACAGAAAGCTAAGCCAAGCTCTCGAACTCATGGCCCGGTACCGGATATCCGGTATCCCCATTGTTGACGGACAAAAGCTGGTGGGTATTTTAACCAATCGCGATTTGCGTTTTGTGACCGACCTGAATAAACGGGTTGATTCATTGATGACCAAAAAAGACCTGGTCACCGTACCGGTAGGCACCTCGCTGGACGAGGCGGAAAAAATTCTGCAAAAGTATAAAATCGAAAAATTGCTGGTGGTAGACAAGGACAATCGACTCCGCGGACTGATCACTGTAAAGGACATCCTCAACCGCAAAAAGTATCCTCATGCGGCAAAGGACAAGCACGGCCGGCTTGTGGCCGGGGCAGCGGTTGGAGTGGCTTCTGATACGCGGGAAAGAGCACAGGCTCTGGTAGACGCCGGTGTTGATATACTGGTCGTAGATACAGCCCACGGACATTCTGAAGGGGTACTAAAAATCACGGAAATGTTAAAAAAGGAATTTCCGGAAATAGATATCATCGCCGGCAATATCGCCACAGAAGAAGCAGCGCAGGACCTCATAGCCGCCGGTGCAGATGCTATCAAAGTCGGCATCGGACCGGGCTCGATTTGTACCACCCGGGTTGTTGCCGGAGTCGGTGTACCGCAATTGACCGCAATCATAAATTGCTCTCAAGCCTGCAAAGAACACGACATTCCATTGATTGCCGACGGAGGCATAAAACAAACCGGTGATATTGCCAAAGCACTGGCTGCCGGTGCGAATGCCATTATGGTCGGCAACATGCTCGCCGGCACGGAGGAAAGCCCCGGAGAACTGGTGCTTTACGAAGGACGTAAATACAAAACCTATCGCGCTATGGGTTCTCTTAGCGCGATGAAGAGCGGTCGCGGTGACCGTTATTTTCAGGAAGGTGAACAGGACATTAAAAAACTGGTTCCCGAAGGCATTGAAGGACGTATTCCCTATCGGGGAAAAACCAGTGAAGTGATCTATCAAATGATAGGCGGATTGCAGGCATCAATGGGTTATTGCGGTGCGGCCACAATTGATGACTTGCAAAAAAACGCAAGGTTCATTAGCGTCACACCTGCAGGCCTTTTGGAAAGCCATCCGCATGATATCATTATAACTCACGAATCACCAAACTACTATATGCGGCCTCATAATTAAATCATGACATAAGGGCGTTGATAAAAGTCTCCGGACAAAAAGCGGAGACCTTGTTGTACAGGTCTGGATAAACCGAAATAGAATGAGTGTGAAACCGGGTAGAGCAACCAAAAGGTAAAAAAAGACGGGTTCAATCAAAAAAAGTGAACGGGATGCAAAAGGGGCAAACAGCCCCTTTTGATCTAGGAAAGGCTATTGACATATTTAGCCAGCCGGGCTTTTTGATTGGCGGCTTTGTTCTTGTGTATGATTCCCTTTGCCACTAATTTATCCAAAATAGAACTCGTTTTTTTTAAACTTGCTTCAGCTTCTTCCTTGTTGCCGGCAGAACGAACTTTGGAAATGTGTGTTTTCATCATGCTTTTATAATGCTGATTTCGCAAGCGATTGCGCTCGTTAATACTGATTCTCTTAATAGCTGATTTGTGATGTGCCATCTATAAAGATTCTCCTTTTTTTTTATGCAGAATTAAACTTAAACAAAAAATAAAAAAAAATCAATAAAAATTTTTACAAAAGGAACAGATATGGCATACAAGGTTGAGGAAATCTCAGCTGGAGCAGATTTGAAAAAATTTATCAAACTGCCCTGGAAAATCTATTACGGTGATCCAAATTGGGTTCCTCCGCTTATCGTTTCCGAAAAAGAAATTCTGGATAAACAAAAAGGGCCTTTTTTCGCCAATGGCCGGGCAAAATATTTTATGGTCTCCGATGATGATAATGTACCGGTTGGCCGCGTCTCCGCCCATGTCAATCACCAATATGAAAAATACCGAGACAACGAGACCGGATTCTTTGGCTTTTTTGAATCCATAAACGACCAAAAAGTCGCTGACCTTCTCTTTGATGCCGCCGGCAACTGGTTGCAGCAACAGGGTAAAAGCAGAATACTTGGGCCCATGAGTTTTGGCATGTACGATATCAGCGGTCTCCTGATCGAAGGGTTCACTCCACCGGTTGTGATGACGGCATATAATCCGCCATATTATCAACAATTGCTGGAGCAAGCAGGATTTAAAAAAGCAATCGACTGGTACGCGTTTTTGGTATCAAAGGAGAATGAGATCAATCCGGTTCTCCGTAAAGTCCGTGACCGCGTTAAAAGACAAAAAAAAATCCTCATCCGACCGATTAATCTTAAAAAACTCGATGAAGAAGTGAATCACATCCAAAAAATCTTTACCGACGCCTGGATGGAAAATTGGCAGCACGTTCCCTTTACGGAGGAGGAATTACATCATCTGAAAAGTGAGCTCAAACAGATCGTGGTCAAACAAGTCACTGAACTGGCCTTTTATGAGGGTGACTGTATCGGTTTCAGCCTCAGCATAAAAGACGCCAACCAGGCATTAAAAGCAGCAAACGGAAGGCTTTTTCCCCTCGGATTGCTCAAAATTCTCTGGCATATGCGTAAAATAAACCGCATGCGCACCATAGCCATGGGTGTTCTCAAAGAACACCGACATCGCGGCATAGATATCGCCTTTTACATCGATACCATAGAAAAGGGCACAAAACTCGGTTACATGGATTCGGAATGTTCGATCATCGTCGAAAGCAATGAGCGTATGATCAAAGCGTTGAAGGATTTGTCGGCCAGAAAGTATAAAACATTCCGGTTTTTTGAAAAAAATATTTAATGAAACAAAATTCCCTCTGGGCAAGTTTACATTAATAAACTCAAAACAGAATCAAAAGGTAAAATGAATCGTTTTATACTTATCATCCTCTTCATTTGTTTCCTCACCGGCATGATGCAGCAAACACAGGCGCAATATTATTTCGGCCGAAACAAAGTACAGTATAACCATTTTGAATGGCATATCCTTGAAACCGAGCACTTTGATATCTACTACTACCCACAAATGCGGGAACTGGCCGAGATCGGGGCGGCATATGCTGAAAAGACTTATCTTTATTTGGAATCAAAATTCAATCACAATATTTTACGCCGAATACCATTAATTTTTTATGCCACTCACGCCCATTTTCAGGAAACCAATACCATACCGTATATCATTCCGGAAGGAGTAGGCGGCTTTTTCGAATTTTTAAAAGGACGTGTGGTTGTACCGGCAAATGGTTCAATACCCCAATTCAAACATGTCCTCCGGCACGAATTGGTTCATGTATTCACCCACAGTCTCGAACACCGCATCCTTAAAGACCACCGGCTGCTCAATCATCCGGGGCTTCCCCTCTGGTTTGTAGAGGGGTTGGCGGAATACTGGTCCATAGAGTGGGATGCTCAGGCTGAAATGTTCATTCGAGATGCCGTTCTGAGCAACTATCTCTATCCATTGCAAAACATCTATCAGATCAATGGCTCCTTTTTAATGTATAAAGAGGGTCAGGCCGCTCTAAGGTTTATTGCAAAAAAATATGGCGATGAAAAACTGCTCGAATTGATACAAAACCTCTGGATCGATAAACGATTTGCGCTGGTGTTTGAAAAAACCATGGGGATGGACTATAAGGAATTCGATAAGGAATGGATATATCACCTCAAAAAAGAGCACTTTCCCCTGTTGGAAAATCATGACAGTCCAAAACAAGTCGCCGATCAGCTTACCCATAAAGGGATCAACATTAAACCGACCTATTTCAAGCATGACGAGCAAAAATATGTTGTCTTTCTCTCCAACCGTACCGGATATGCAAACATTTATATCGAACCCATAAAAAAGAGCAAAAAAGAGCCAAAAGCCGAAATATTGGTGGCTGGTGAAAGAAGCGTAGAGTTTGAATCTTTTCATCTCCTGCAGAGCAAAATCGATGCCCATTCGCAGGGAACGCTGGCCTTTACATCAAAAAGCGGGGATCAGGACAAGCTCTATATCTATGATCTCATCAAAAGAGAAATTATGCAACGCCATGACTTTGACAACCTGGTTTCCATCTATTCCCCGACCTGGTCTCCGGACGGCAGTAAAATTGCATTTTCCGGTCTTGCGTTTTCCGGAAAATCCGATATTTATATTTACAATCGCAATAATGATTCCCTGATGCGGCTCACCGATGATTATTTTGACGACAAGGAACCATCCTGGTCACCGGATGGCCGTTATATCGCCTTTAGCTCGGACAGAGGCGTTTTTGGCGAAAAAACCTATTATAATCTCTTCATATACGATACTGAAACCGGTTTGGTGCGCTATGTAACCAATGGCAAATTCAACGACAGCGCTCCAACCTGGTCTCCTGACGGCCGTTTTCTCGCCTTTTCTTCAGATCGAAACGATGCTTTTAATATCTGGGTATTACATCATAAAAGTCAAAATACTCCTAAAGGCGAAAACCCCGGCGGTATGTTTTTTTCAGTTCTGAACCGAAATCATGCGCTCAAGCAGTTGACCCATTTCACCACCGGTGCCTTTGATCCGGAGTGGACGAAAGACGGCGATCTTCTTTTCTATGCTTTTGAAGACTTTGGTTTTCAAATCTATCAACTCGATTCAATTGCCGGCAAAGTGCGGCTCGGAAACGAGGTGGACAGCCTCGACCAAAGACACATCGCCATGGATTGGTCCTTCAAGCGTCTCAAAGGAAAAAACGGTGCCCAGGGCATCAAATACAAACCAAAGTACGACCTGGACATCGCCCAAAGCCAGATCACGCAGGACCCCATTTTTGGTACCTCGGGAGGCGTACAACTGGCTGTCACAGATATGTTGGGAAATTACCAATATTTTTTCCTGCTCTATAATAATGCCAGAACGCGAGACGAATTCCTGGACAGCTTTAATTTTGCCGTATCCCGCGTAGATTTGTCGCGTCGTACCAATTTTGCCCTTGGTCTTTATCACTTTGCCGGACGCTATTACAATCGATACGATTACTGGTTTTGGGAGCGACGCTACGGCGGCTTTGGGGCGATCAGCTACCCGTTCTCCAAATTCAAACGCCTTGAAGCCAGCCTGAATGTTCGCCACTCCGACAAGGAATGGTTTTACGACAACTACCGACGCCGTGCGTTGCTGGTTTCCAATTTTCTCAGCTATATAAAAGATACATCACTATGGGGTCCAACCGGGCCCATCGATGGAGAACGATTTAACATTACTCTCGGCAATACACTCGACATTGCGCACTCGAATGTAAATTTTTCCACCCTCATCGTCGATTACCGGCGATATTTCCGCCTGAGCAACAGAATAACCCATGCCGTGCGCCTGTGGACTCAGATGAATCACGGCAAGGAAGCGACGCCGTTTTTTATGGGAGGCAGTTGGGATCTGCGCGGATACAGGTTGTGGCATATCTGGGGAACCAAGCTGGCGCTAATGAGCAATGAGCTCCGATTTCCGTTCATCGATCGCTTTATCGTCAACTTTCCATTCGGTGGCCTTGGGCTCAGCGCTATTCGCGGCGCCATGTTTGCAGATGTGGGAAATGCATGGGATAACCACCTCGATTATCTGCTGGGCAGCACGGGATTCGGAGTACGGTTCCGCTTTGGGGGCTTTTTGGTCCTGAGACTCGACTGGGGACGCAAATTCACCATCCACAACCCGGAGCAATTTTACCGCGTTGACAAGTACGATGTGGATAACGAATGGTTTACTCAATTCTTTTTTGGCTGGGATTTTTAAACACATGGGTACAAAACCAAATAAAATATCACGCTATACGGTCTGCAACTTGCTTGTTTTCTCATTGATTTTAATGGCCTGTGCTTCTCTGAAACTAAAATGGCAACCTGAGACGGGCTTTAATGAATGGCGGCAATTTGCCAAGACCCCCCAACACACCAATACGGTAAACGACAGCATCCAGTTTCCCATGACGAAAAAATGGGAACACAAAACCTCTCTTGCAGTGGGGCCGTCACTGATTGCTTTTGACGATGCCCTGTTTTTTCATACTTATGACGGCAAAATTAGAGCAGTGAAAATCAGTAGCGGAAAAGGTATCGGCACGCTTAAATTAAAGAAGAAACAGGTGGGAACCTTTGCGTTTGCAGACTCTACCCTCATTATCGTGCGCCGGCAATGGCAGCCGGCACTTCAGCGTTATCATTTGCAGAGGGGTGAAACCCTTTGGAAAATTAACGGTGGCAATTCCTTTGCAGAACCTTTAATCACCAACGACCGCATTTATGTGGCTTTTCAACAAAAAAAATTGATTTGCTATAAACTCGAAAATGGTGAACTGGACTGGAGCGCTGATTTACCCGCCCCCAGCCATACAACACCGACATGGGCGAACGGAAAAGTGGTGGTGGGCACGAATCAGGGAACACTTTATGCCGTTCAAAAGGGCAACATAAAATGGTCCTTTCGAACCGGCGGTGCGCTGAGAGCCTCCGCCACCTGTTTTAATAGAACAATCTTTGTGGGATCCACTGACGGTATTTTCTATGCACTGAACGCCGAAACCGGAAAAGAAATATGGTCTTTTGAAACAAAGGGGAAAATTTACCAAACAGCCGCCATTCATGGCCAAAACGTAATTTTTGGAGCGACGGACCACAACCTCTACTGCCTCAACCGCCAGACAGGAGAAACAGTGTGGACATTTACAGCCGGAAGCGTCATCAGCACCAATCCGGTCAGCGCTAAAAATGCCATCTTTGTGGGCTCACTCGACAAGAACCTTTATGCCATTAACCCCGTAAATG
>CAZSOP010000001.1:0-43074 GCA_964608385.1 uncultured Cytophagia bacterium | reverse complement strand
TCGTCTCGCATACAAAGGCGCATACAGCTACTCCACACCTGAATGCATCGATACTATAATACAGCTGTTCCTGATAATCAATATCGGATCACTGAAATTGCCTAGTAAAGAACCCGGAAAGCTATTTCTATTCCATCGACCGGGATTTTTCATGCCACAGTGCATACAAGTTTTGGCATTTGATGAAATCAATTTACCACAATTGGGACAAACCATGGAACCGAATTTTTGTGATTGTGCCATTTGCACCTGTTCCCTTGATATAATACAAACCAGCTCGGATATTGCTAATTTTTATAATCTAGCCATTTTATCGGAAATATCAAACCGGAAAAATGGCATGCATCGTCCGAATAACGTAACCAGTGTATTATTTTACTTGCATCTGCAAGTTCAGACCGTTATATTTTTTGTTCGCTTTGAGTTTAATAACATTATTTTTATTGATACGACAAAACCTCCGGCCTCCGGACATTATAACAGGGATTCCTAATGAAAATCGGTATTGTAGGGTTACCGCAATCAGGCAAAACCACTTTATATAATGCTTTAACCGGCCAGCAAGTCAGCACCGCAGCCTATTCAGGCGGCAAGGAAGATGCACATCATGCTGTTATCAGGGTACCGGACGAACGCCTGGAGCAGCTCAATGATATATTTGCCCCCCAGAAAAAAGTCCCGGCCACCATCGAATACATCGATCTTGCCGGAATCCATCCGGATCAGCAGAAAAAACAGGGTTTCAGCGATCATTTTCTCGGTCAGCTTCGCCTGGTAGATGCAATTTTAATCGTTCTGCGCAGTTTTGAAAATCCCAATGTTGCTCATACCCTCGGTTCACTCGACCCCAATCGCGATTTGGATATCATACTATCAGAATTTATCATTAGTGACATGAGCATCATAGAAAACAGACTGGATCGTTTAGAAAGACAAATGCGGGTCAAAAAAAACGATCAGGATGTTAAGGAACATACGCTCCTGCAAGGACTGTTAAAACAGCTGGAAGAAGAAATCCCTCTGCGCAATATAGCGCTTAGCGTCGACGAACAACACCTCATACGAGGCTATCAATTCCTCACGCAAAAACCATTGATCTTGGTGCTCAACATCGATGAAAACCAACTGACCGATGACACAACGGTTTCGAAGAACCTGAAGGTTTCTCAGGAGAAAAACACGGCCGTACTGACGATAGCAGCGCAGATCGAAATGGAGATTCAGCAACTCGAGGGGGTAGAAGCCGAATTGTTCCGCACAGACCTCGGCATAAAAGACTCGGCCATGGAAAAACTGGTGAGAATCTCTTATGACTTGTTGGGGTTGATTTCATTTTTCACAGTCGGTGAGGACGAAGTGAGAGCCTGGACGGTTCCGGAAAACACCAAAGCGCCGCTAGCCGCCGGAACCATACATTCCGATTTTGAAAAAGGCTTTATTCGCGCCGAAGCGGTTCACTATGATGATTTTATAGAACGCAAAAGCCTGGCCAAATGCAAAAGCGACGGTGTCATGAGGCTGGAAGGCCGTGACTATACGGTAAAAGACGGGGATATCATTACCTTTCGCTTTGCCGTCTGATTCAAAGACTTTTCTTTACGGCGCTCGCCAAATCTTCCGGCGGATAGGGTTTTTGCAACCACCGGCCCTTGCGATCTAAAATAGGTTGATAGCGCTTGGAAGGCGCCCAGCCGCTGGAAACGATAAAAGAAATATCCGGCTTGATTTTACGGAGTTTCTCCGCACATTCCAGACCATCCATGTCCGGAAGCATAATATCCAGCACCACCACCCGGATTGTGTCAATGTTCTCCTGCATAATGTGCAGAGCTTGCTTTGCCGTTCTGGATGTAAAAAGTTGATATCCTTCCTGTTGAAGGACGATCGTGCTGATCTTGAGAAGATCCTCTTCATCCTCAATAATAAGAATTCCTGCCTGTGATTTAGACATAATACCCTCGTGGTTTTGATTGGCAAGCATTGGCAGATAGATGATGACTTTTGTACCTGTTTCGGGTTTTGAGGAGACCTGAACGGTGCCCTGATGCAATTCGATAATGTGCTTTGCAGCGCTCAGCCCCACACCAAAATGGTTGCCATGCTTGAGCGTAAAAAATGGTGTATAAATATGTTCCATTCCCGATTCCGAAATACCTTCCCCCGAGTCGCTGATAACAAGCTTGCACAACAATATCACTTGGTCACTGCTGTCAAAAGACATTCTCGTAGGGGAGAGTGAAATTCGGATATCACCGCCCTCTGAAATCGCTTCGCGGGCGTTATGAATAAGATATTGCAGTGCCCGAAACAACAGTGGGGGGTCACAATCGACCATGAACGATTCTGCCTCACATTCAAAATGAAAATGAAAACGATCCTGGAAAAACTGTTGTTGCTGCCCGGCAGCCTTGTACAAAAGGTCTTTCAAATCAAAAGGCACTTTTTTCCCAATGCGGATATCCAGGTCTAACAGCGGTTGCAACAGGTGAAAACTTTTATTCATCTGTTTATGTATCTGAAAAAAACGAGAATGAAATTTACCCTCGAAAACGGGTGAAACGGAAGAAAATTGTGTGGCTATAGCCGAGAGTTGGGTTTCCAGATGTCTGGCAAAATGTGCAATGCTCTTGCGAGGTAAAAAATGTTGCGACGCTTTGCGGGTGGGTTTGATATCCTCTTTGTCATTCTGCACACTGTGAATTTTTTGAAGATGAGATATGGAAATTTGAACCGATTCTTCAATCTTGACCTGGATAAATCCCCGTCCGAGACTATTATCCTGTAAAAACCGGGTTCCCAGTCTGATCACTTCACCATCGCGATTGACTCCCCATACGCTCACGGATAACGGTTCTTTGTTCCGACGAAATTGCCGTACGGCATCTTGCCATCGTTGTTTATGCTCTCTGTAGAGAAGTTGAGAAAAAGAAGACCCCACTATGGATGGAGACTTTATGCTAAAAATTTCAACCATCCCCTGGTTCCAGGCAAAAATACGATCGTTCTTATCCAGAATAAAAGCAGCTTTGTTTTCCGTTGCCGCAGGCTTACACTGCAGCAAAACGGTTATTTGATCCTGTAATTCCTCAACCATGCTGATCAAGCCACGGGTCGGCTGGAAAGAGGCTGAATCCAAAAAATGCATCAAATCGTCGCTCTTTTTCAATTGTGGCGGCGAATCCGGCTCGCCATAAACCTTGACGAATGAAAAATAACCCAGCAACCGTTCTGCATCCATTACAGGACTGGTAACCTGCCAAACGCGGGCTTTACAAAATGTCGTGTAGAGCACCTCGCGTCTGCTGAGGGCAATATGATTTACATCAAGGCTTTGACGTAAAATTGCTGCAGACAAGCTTTTGGTATTTTTATGCAAAATAGAGGAAAAATTTAAAAGCAGAGTACCATCAGACCTGTAGAAAGTCAGGTCCACCTTGTGTTTTTGTGAAAATCTTTTAAAAAGCTGTTCCAGAGCCGTTGGAATAACACTCTGCTTTGGAAGAGTCTGCTGCATGGCACTCCTGTTTTAACCCCTCGTTCAGGTACGTCTAAATTTCAATTCCAGATCAATCCGATAGCCAAAAGGCTGCCGGTCCTGTGAACATGTGTAATTAAAGGAATGCAATACGGTAGGTGCTGGACAATGATGCTTTTTCCAATATAAAGCAATTATTTTAAAATGTCAACTAGTGTCCACCATAGCCGCTGATGGGTAGAGTTGATTGGCCTGTGGTTGTCGAAGACTATCATAATCGACACCATTCAGAGCGTTAAGCATTTCAAAAAAAGCTTCTTCCTCGAAATCATGTCTCCCGGTGATAACTAGAATTTGCCGTTTAGATTGCTGGTCACAGCCAGGCACTGCAACGAGCAGGCATAAAAGGCCTGGACGACAGAACAAGAAACAGCCCGTTCAAATTTTAACATCTGTAATTTTCTCCTCATCGGTCGAGTCAGAACTTTTAAATCAGCCCGCTTTTATGCAATTCATTTTCGACTTTGAATTGCATAGGAGGTTCAAGACCGAATTTACGCATCAGATCAAAGCGGGAAAAAAGCGTTGCCGGGCGATCATCTGCGAAAAGGTTGCCCTGATGCATGATCAGCAAACGGTCGGCCATGAGCGCTTCTTCCGGAAATTGTGTGATCAAAACGACGGTCATCTCTTTGCTCATACGTTTGCATGTTTGCATGATCTCTTTACGCGCACGCGGATCGAGCAGGCAAGTCGGTTCATCGAGAACGAGATAGTGCGGTTGCATGGCCATCACACTGGCCAGAGCCAGGCGTTGTTTTTCTCCGCCGGATAGATAGTGAGGGTTTTTTTTTCGCAGTCGCTGCAGGTCAAACTGCTTTAACATGCGTTCGACTCTCTTTACCATTTCTTTTGTCGGTATACCAATATTTTCAAGCCCAAAAGCAACCTCCCGCTCAACCGTAGCCGACACGATTTGATTGTCCGGGTTTTGAAAAACCATGCCTACCCTGCGGCGAATCTCGAAAATTTCTTGAGGATTTCCCGTGCAAAGTCCGTCAACCAGGACATATCCGTTGGATGGAAGAATTAAACCATTCAGACAGCGGGCAAGCGTGGTTTTACCTGAACCGTTAGACCCTATTATGGCAATGAACTCTTTTCGGTTGATTTCAAGATTTATCTTGAAAATCCCCTGTTCGCTATTTTGATAGGTAAAAGAAAGCTCCTCTATACGAATCATAGGTTTGGTATTCCATAAAGCCGGCACGGCAAAAAACACTAAATTCCCATCATCTGCATGACGATTTCCCGTTTTCTGGAACGGTTATCCATATCTATCACAATGATCTGTTGCCAGGTTCCCAGGGCCATACGGCCGTTTGAAAACGGAACACCCAATTCAGGACCCAGAAAGGCAGCACGGACATGCGAGTGGCCGTTGCCATCTCCCCATGTGGCGTCGTGATGATAGTCGCTCCCGGAAGGAGCAATTCTTTCCAATGCTTCCGGAAGGTCCTCTATGAGGCCGGGTTCATATTCAGTTGTCGTTATTGCTGCCGTCGAACCGGAGACAAAAAAATGAACCATACCGTCACGTAGGCCGCTTTTATCCAGACGTTCTTTGGCCTGGCCGGTAATATCGATGATTTCGGCATTTCCTTTTGTTGACACCGGAATCGTTTCTGTAATGACGTTCATGCTTTTTCCCATGCATTTTTTAATTCGAAACGGGTCATATGATAAATTTCTTCGCTCCGGTTTTGAATTTCTATGGTTGTGAGTTCTTTAATACGATCGGCGCTGAATGCTTCAACACAAAAAGAAGCGAGAGCCGTTGCATAGACGACGGCGCGCCTCAGGTTTTCATTATCCACTTTTTCCGTGCGGGCGAGATATCCAAGCAATCCTCCGGCAAATGTATCACCTGCACCGGTTGGATCGAAGAGTTGCTCTACGGGAAAAGCAGGGCAGTTAAAATAGGAATTGCCATGGATTAACGTGGCGCCATACTCACCGCGCTTGACGATCAAAATTCGCGGTCCCATTTCCTGAATTTTACGGGCACCGATAAATATGTTCTGCTCGCCTGATAATAACCTGACTTCTGAATCATTGATAATCAATGCATCCACCTTGGAGAGTGTTTTTTTCAATTCTTCCAGAGTTCCGGTTATCCAAAAATTCATCGTATCCATCGCGACAAATTGGGGATTCCTGACCTGCTCCAAAACGTTGTATTGCAAATCCGGATTGATATTGGCCAAAAAGATAAAGCGGTTATCCCGGTAATGCTCCGGCAATGAGGGCTTGAAATGTTCAAAAACATTCAAATGTGTATATATCGTTTCACGTTCGTTCATATCATCGAGATAACGGCCTTTCCAGCGAAACGTCTTGCCCCTCTCCAGAGCCAGACCGTCCAGATTCACGCCGCGCTTTTTTAAAAAGTCGAGTTCATTGATCTCAAAATCCTCACCCACCACTGCCACCAGATTTACGGGTGTAAAAAAACTGGCTGCGGCCGAAAAAAACATGGCAGAACCGCCGAGAGCCTGGTCGCGTTCATCCTGGGGGGTGATTACCGAGTCATAAGCCATTGAACCTACAACGAGTACACTCATTTTTACCTCACCTGTTTACAACTTACATATTTTCAGGCGCTGAAACGCCGAGAATTTCCAATCCATTGGCAAAAACCTGCCGTGCCGCTGTGACCAGAGCCAAACGGGCACCGCTCAAGGCGACATCATCGCTGACAACCCGATTGTCGTGATAAAATTTGTGAAAAACAGTTGCCAGCTCGTGCAAATAATGGGACAGCCGATGCGGTTCCAGATGTAAAGCCGCCTTTTCGACAACATCGACATAATCGATTACTTTTTTAATCAAGGACAGTTCCGACTCATTGTTCAGCAAAGAAAGCGCTTCTTCATCCGGCTCGAGCTCCTTTTCCCGGGCAAATCCCAAAATATTGCAGATGCGGGCATGTGCATACTGAACATAATAAACCGGATTTTCATCGGATTGTTTTTTGGCCAGGTCAATATCAAAATCGAGCGGTTGCGACAAACGCCGGTCAGCAAAAAAATATCTTGCCGCATCAACCCCGACTTCATCGATCAATTCATCCATCTCTATGATTTCACCGGCGCGTTTGGACATTTTAACCACTTTGCCCCCCCGAAAAAGGTTGACCTGCTGTACAATAATGACCTCAAAGCTATCTTTGCCGTGTCCCAATGCCTGCATCGCAGCCCGCATGCGGCCGATATAGCCGTGGTGATCCGGCCCCCAAATGTCGTATACTTTATCAAAGCGACGTTCATATTTGGTTTGATGATAGGCGATATCAACCAAAAAATAGGTCGGCTCTCCTTCACGGGTTACCAACACCCGATCCTTTTCATCACCGAAATCACCGGACCGGAACCATATTGCACCATCTTTTTCATAGGCCAACTTTTTTTTGTTGAACAAATCCAGTAACTTGAGATGGGCTTTTTCCCGGCGTAACCTGCTTTCGCGATACCAGTTATCAAACTGCAATCTGTAATGCTGTAAACTCTTTTTCTGCCGTTTCAACATCTCTTCCAATGCCAACCGGCTCAACGTTTCAAGGCGCTTTCCCCTATCCAAAGCGGCATATTTATCCCCTTCGTTTTGCACCAGCTCTACAGCCAGCTCTTGTAAATAATGACCATGATAGCCATCCTCCGGTACCGGTTCGTCATATCCCAGTTCCGTCATATATCGGCTGTTCAGAGAAGCACCCAATAATCTGATTTGCCGACCGGCATCGTTGACATAGAATTCACGCTCCACCTCGACACCAATTGCTGCCCGCAGACTGCTCAAAACATCTCCGACAGCAGCGGCTCTGGCGCTGACAATATTCAAGGGCCCGGTGGGATTGGCACTAACAAATTCAAATTGGGCGGATTCACCCTTGTGCAAATCACTGCGGCCATAGGTACGTCCCTCTTTGATAATTTGAGCCACTGCGTTTTGTAAACACTTTTTTGAAAGAAAAAAATTGATAAATCCCGGACCAGCGAGTTCTATTTTTTCGATGTAATAGGGATCAATTTCAAATTGATCGACAATCCGCTGAGCTATTTGCCGTGGTGCCTGCTTAACCACAGGGGCAAGATTCATTGCCACCGGTGTGGAAATATCGCCAAAATTTTCCTGTTTGGGTTTTTCAAGCACAAGTATGGGGTCTTCGACGGCTGTATCGAATCCGCTCTTCGCAATGGCAGTTTCGAGTCTATTTCTGATATGTTTCTGTAAATCCATCGGAATCTTTAATCTCCTTTATCACGGCATCTCCCCATAACCGTTCCAAATTATAAAATTTTCGCTTTTCCGGTAAAAAAACATGCACAACAACATCGACAAAATCAACCAAAACCCACTGATAACTCATCCGGCCTTCGCTATGCCACGGTTTAATCCTGTGTTGTCGCAATTTTTCCAAAGTATGATCGACTACCGCTTTAGCCTGAATATCACTGTCCACCGTACATACGACGAAATAATCGGCCATGGAGGTCAATTTGCTTATATCCATAATGATAACGTCGGTTGCCTTTTTCTTTAAAACGGCTTGTGCCACATGGTCGGCAAGTTCCTTAGACTTCAAATATGTATTTCCTCCGGCTGTTTGGTTGTTCAACATAAAATATACAAACTTTTTTCGTAATAGAAAAGCATAGAGATGCTCTCCCTGGCTCAATTTGATAAAAGGGCGGACCCTCCGGTCTTTCGCCTATGTTCACCCGTGATAATAATCATACTTTACCGGTGACAGGCAGAATATGTTCAACAATTCGATTGTACACAATCTCCGGCTTGATATCCCGCATACACCGGAAATGCTTCTCCGGACATTGATCCGGTCCCACATGAGAACAGGGACGGCAGTAAAGATCTTTATGCTCAATCACCCTTGCGTCGGCGTTCCGGGGATAAAAGCCGAATTCCGTTGTGGTGGGACCAAAGATAGCGATCACAGGCTTTTGCAGGGCATCGGCGATATGCATAAATCCGCTGTCATTGCTGACAACAGCATCCATTTTCGACAGTGCACAAGCTGATTCCATAAGGGAAAATTTACCGCTCAGATCGATACAGCGACCGGGAATGGCGCGGTATATCTCTGCAGCCGTCTCTCTGTCCCTTTCATCGCCGATTACCCAGATTTTTACCAGCGGCTGATGACTCAACAACCCACCCAATTGAGCATAATAATCCGCCGGCCATCGTTTTGTCGCTTTTCCGGCTCCCGGCAGAAAAGCGACATTCATCTCTCTATGCCGAAATCCCTGCTCTGTCAACCGGTTATTGACCAAAGCACATGTAGCTCTGTCCAGGATGAAACAGGGTTCGGCTTTTTCGGTTGCATCAAGACTATCAATATAACGCTGATAAACAGGCTTGGCATGCGTAAAACGGTTATATTTTAAGTGAACCAAAAGTAATCTGTTGATAAATGGTTTTTTATAAGAGACCACCCGGGTATTCTGAAAAACTTTGACAATAAAGCTGCGAAAATTGCTTTGCAAATCGACAATCAGATCATACTCTTGTTTTTGAACCGCCTTTCGGATCCGTAAAAGAGGAAAACATCCGTCTCTTTTATCAAATCGATATAATCTATCAATGAACGGATTTTTTTCAACCAGTTCTGCATATTGGGTTTTGACAATATAATCTATTTCGGCATTGGGAAATTTGTTTTTAAGCATCCGCAATAACGGAAAGGTTAAAACAATATCACCAATCGAGGAAAAACGAATAACAAGTATATGTTTTGGGGATAAAATCACTTGTTTTTTCTGGTATTCCTTTTGGGACCGAGCACTGCGGCAAACCAGTCTATCGTTTTTGATAATCCATCTTTGATTGGAAATTGTGGTTCCCAGCCCAGCAACTCTTTGGCCAGTTTAATGTCAGGTTGCCTCACTTTGGGATCATCCACCGGCAACGGTTTTTTGATGATTTTACTCGGGCTTTTGATCAACTCGATAATCAATTCGGCGATTTGCCGGATCGTCATCTCGTGCGGATTTCCAATATTTACCGGCTGGTGATATTCAGACATCATCAACCGGTATATACCATCGATCAAATCCTCTACGTAACAAAAACTGCGCGTTTGATGACCATCGCCGAACACGGTCAGGGCATCTCCGTTCAAGGCTTGGGGTATAAAGGTGGGTATTGCCCTTCCGTCGTTGGGACGCATACGGGGACCATAGGTATTAAAAATGCGGACAATTTTGGTATCGACATGATTATGGCGATGATAGGCCATGGTCAGTGCTTCTCCGAACCGTTTTGCTTCATCATAAACCCCGCGTGGCCCTACCGGATTGACATTGCCCCAGTAGGTTTCCTGCTGCGGATGAACCAGCGGATCACCATATACTTCTGATGTTGAGGCAAGCAAAAAACTGGCCTTTTTTTGCAGAGCGAGGCCCAGCGCCTTATGCGTACCCAATGCGCCCACCTTTAGCGTATGAATCGGTAGCTGCATATAATCCAGCGGACTGGCGGGAGAAGCAAAATGCCATATATAATCAACAGCTCCGCCAATATAAATATATTCCGTAACATCGTGTTTTATAAATTGAAAATCCTCGCTTTGTAAATGTTCAATATTACCCACCGTGCCGGTCAAGAGGTTGTCCATGGCAATGACCTGGTGACCCTTTTTTAACAAATATTCGCATAAATGAGAACCCAAAAATCCGGCACCGCCTGTGACGAGTGATCGTGGCATATTTATATCCTTTCATAACATATCAATATTCATCCACTGTAGCGAATACAACACGATGTAATGATCAGGGATATCTATTTTTGTCTGTCAAGGGTGAATTCGATTAAATCTATGAACGATTGTTTTTGCAAAGATGGCGGGTAGCCATCGAGTAGAGTCAGGGCTTTTTTTACACAGGAATGCACCAGACGCATCGAATAATCCACCCCACCTTCATCTTTAACAAAGGTAACCAGTGAATGAATATCATTTTTGTTTATATGTTCTTTTTCCAATAGCTGCAGCATTGCAGCGTTTTTTTCGGGGGATGCATTTCTCAAAGCATAGATCAGAGGAAGAGTCACCTTGTTTTCCCGGATATCATTACCCACCGGTTTACCCAGTACCTTTTCATCGCCCGTATAATCGAGTATGTCATCGCGAATTTGAAATGCCATACCAAAATATTCACCGACTTTATGCATCCACTCCTGCGACTGTTGATCGCTGCCAACCGATAATGCCCCCAATTGACAAGAAGCGCTAAAAAGGGAAGCTGTTTTTTTTTGAATAAGATCGAAATAGGTCTCTTCGTCGATGCTCCAATCCTCTGCCCGCTCAATTTGCAGCAATTCACCTTCGGTGATGCGCTTGGTGGTTTGAGAAAAAATATCAAGAGCGGTATGGTTTTTTATCTCGAGCAATGTGGTTAGCGTTTTGGAGAATAAAAAGTCTCCAACCAAAACCGAAATTTTATTATCCCACAGATAATTGACCGTGGGGGATCCACGTCTCTCATTGGAATTATCGACCACATCATCATGCACCAGCGTGGCGGTTTGCAGCAACTCCACCACATAACACATCTTCATGGTCTGATCGTTGATATCTCCGTGTAACCGGGCTGCAAGTAACACGGTCAAAGGACGTAATCTTTTTCCCCGTCTTCCGGCAATATATTGCACCACCTGTTCAGCCAGGGGCACATTGGAATGAAGCAATTTTGGGAAATTTTTCTCAAATTGAGCCAGATCTTTCTCAACAGGACGAACAATCATATCGATATCCAACTCTATTCCTTTATTCTTGTAAAACCCGGTTAATTTAATGATTATATATCTTCATGTCAATATCTATGTCGACCGACTCCCGAAGGAGCCGGATATCTCTAATCAGGCTGACTCGACCGCTACCGGCACCTTTACCGTAAAAGAGGTTCCGTCGCCTTTACGACTTTTAACGAACAAATCGCCACCCTCCTTTTTTACGGTCGTATAGGAGAGATAAAGGCCCAAGCCGGTTCCGCCCTTTTGGCTTTTTGTCGAAAAAAACGGAGTAAATATATGTTTGATATTCTCTTTGGAAATACCGACACCGTTATCGATAAAATCTATGTATATGGCCGTTTCTTCTTGCAGATGGCGGGTAATGATTTTAAAATTACCTCCATCAGGCATCGCTTCAACGGCATTGATGATGATATTCAGGAATACCTGTTTTAGAGAGTCAAGGCTAAAAAAGACTTTTGGGACCCCGCTATATTGGCGATTAATATTAATGTTGCGTAAACCCACGTCCTTTTCCACCAGAGAAAGAGTGGAATCGAGCAATTTCTCGACATCAATTCTCTCCTTTTCATATTCCGAGTGCTTGGAGAATTGCAGCAGATTATCGATGATGATCGAAGCCCGTCGTACGCTTTTGTTGATCAGTCCGAGTTTGTGATCAAGGGCTTGGTCTTTATGACCGAACAATTCTTCAATGGTATATCTTGCCGTTTCGATGATATTGAGCGGATTTCGTAGCTCGTGCGCAATACCGGAAGAGAGCAATCCGACGGCGGCCAGTTTTTCGGATTTAATGAGCTGTTTTTCAATTTCCTTTTGTTCGGTCACGTCCCGGGCATATTCCACCAAAAATTCAGGCTTACCATCCAGCCCGGCCATTGGATATGTCCAGATATGAAACGTCCGCCCTTTATGAAAAATTTCCACAAACTCCGCCCTGCCTCTTTTTAAGGTCTCTGCCGCCGGACAATTCTCACAGGGTTCCGAGCGACCAAACAGCGCTTTATAACAAAATTCCCCGACAACGCGGCTGGTGTGCTGTGCGGCAATCTGGGCGTATTTCTTATTGCCCATGATCAGATGATGATGATGATCCTGAACCGAAATTAAATCCGTAATACCGTCAAAAAGAGAAATCAATCGCTGCCGGCTGAGATAGAGCTGCCTTTGCATTTTTACTTTTTCACTGATATCGCGGGCAAACAATTGAATAACCTGGTTTTCCCCTATAGCCACAACACTGCCGCTGATATCGCAGGGGACGAGCCGCCGATCGGATCTGACCAATGATATCTGGTCGGAAGAAGATTGCCCGATTTGAATCAGGTTATCAAAAAATTTTCTGACCTCTTCACTGGAAGATTTTGAACACAGCTGCGAAAATGACCGGTTCAGAATTTCCCCTTTTTCATAACCGCTCAGATCCAATGATTGTTTATTGACATTTAAAAGAATATAGTCCTGAGCCGACAAGATAAAAATAGCGATATTGGCTTTGTCAAAAAGAGCAAAATAACGCTGTTCGCTTACTTTAAGCTGTGCTGAAAGGTTGTGCTCTTTTATGACACGCTGTAATACACGGGGTAAAATATTCAAATCCTGTTTGGTCTTGACGATATAATCCATCGCCCCGAGCCGCATGGCTTCTACGGCCACGCGTTCATCTCCCTGACCGGTAACCATCACCACGGGTAGAGTAATTCCGCTTTCTTTAAATTCCCGTAACATCTGCAGACCATCCTTGTCCGGCAAATGATAATCGAGAACCAGTGCGTCAAAACGAATTGATTTTAACAGCAGACGCCCCCTGCTATATGAATTCGCAACCTCGACGCTAAAATCTTCATTGGCGCGTTCGAGTATCAACTCCATTAGGTGCGCTTGATCGATATCATCTTCTATGATCAGTATTTTTGAGGTATTTTTATTCATACAGATTTTACAATCTCTTTGGGAAATGAAAGCATAAATGTCGTACCTTTGTCCGGTGCGGATGTGACGTCAATGTGACCGCCGTGCAAATCGAGAATTTTTTTGGTGATGGTCAATCCGAAACCGGAACCAGAAGGCAAGCCATCAATAGATTTTGTATAAAACGGACGGAAAATAAATTCCATCTCTTTCTCATCGATACCAATGCCGTTATCCCGGACATGGACAGATATATGATCATGGGTTTCCTTGTTTTGTATGGAAATGAACGGCAAAGAACGGTTAATCACAGCCTTAACCGCGTTCGATATCAAATTCTGAAAAATGTGGGTGATACCGCTTTGACTGTATCGAATAACGGGTAATTCTTCTTTCTCTACCCGGATGTTTTGTTTCTCCAGTGCCCCCTCCATCGACTCGATTACATTATCGACAATAAGGTTTAGATCACAATCGCCAACGTCTTCTTTTTCATGACCAATACGAAACAACACCAAAATATCATTGATGATATTCTCTATATTATCCAGGTTAGCAACAATGCGTTCATAGTAATACTTTTCCTCGTCGCACAGATCGGATTCTGTGCGTTCGTACAGCAACGCATGAAAACTTTTCAAACTCTGTAGAGGTGATTTCAAGTCGTGAATAACAGAAAAGATAAAATCTTCATCCAGCGTTTTAACCTGATTTTCCGGGACAGCCGAAGATTGTTCTTGCGGGTGACTCTGATGTACAGCCAAAGAGAAAAGCATAGCCAGCTGTCTGAGGAAACGCACCTGACTCTTTTTAAAAGGGATATCATCAATACGTCCGAGAGCAATATTTCCCAAATAGATTTCCTGATGCATCAACAAAATACTGGTTTTTGCGGGTAGCGAAAAGGGAAACCGTTCGGAGCTCTGCTTTAGTGACCGGACGTTACCAAAAGAGGAACCGGGTACCGCCTGCCAGTTAATCTTATCCGGGTACTGCTGGTGAAATCTCTTCAGGGCGAAATCATAACAAGTTGTAGACTGGTCTTCCGAATTGATCAGACTCAAAGAAAAATAATCAAATGGGATAACATCAGACAATTTCTCCGCAGTTAAACGCACCAGCGTCTGCAAATCCGTTTCCCGGTTAAATATTTTTTGTATGCCGAGTAAGCAGTTCATTTTTGCCAGGAAATCGTCAGCCCGGGATAAATTCATATTGGCAAAAATATAAAGGGTAAGATAATTTTGTAAAAGAGTAAAATTTTTCTTGTCGCCTTCTGTCCACTTTTGTTCATTTTGCCAGTATATATTGATCAATCCATGCGCTTTTTTTTCGCTAAAAATCGGTAGCATGACAAGAGATCGATAGTTCGCCTTCAAGGCTGCCCTTGTCCAGGGTGAAAAAAAAGAATTGTTGTGTACATCAGGGATAAACATTGTTTTTTTCTTTTTCAGCACCGCTTCAAAAGGGCCTTTGGACAGCGGATCGAGTTTTTCATAAGCCACACCACCCTGGGAGGTATACGCATAAACCGCTTTGTTTTCGCCGAAATCCACGTAAACGATGTATTTCGCCCTCAACAAGCCGGCGAAATAGGGGAAAAACGCATCAAAATCAGCCTCTTCCTTGTCATAAAGCTTGAGTTTTAATATATTCGCTGCCAGGGAGGAGCCGCTCTTTTGTGGGATAAATGTGACCAAATATTGACTTGACTGCTCCGCAATCGACCTCACCAAAGCCTGTGTGGTTACGTTCGTTCCGTTGGCATGGTGGATATGGGTCGGATATAAAGCCGGAGGATTTTCCTTTACAATGTCAGCATCAGGCCAGATTTGATCAAGCGATTTCAGTGAAAATTCCTCCTTCGAATATCCGCTGATATTGAGAAATTCCCTGTTCACCTGAATATCATCCCCGATGATAACGGCTGGATAAGGGATGGCATCGATCAGATCATGATACATCCTTTGCCAATATTCCGCCTTTTCTCCCCAGTTTTCCTCCAGGAATGCCTTTTGCAAACGGTCGACGGGCAATCTATAAAGAATAGAAACGTGTTCAGCCAACCGAATGTCAGCATAGGAAAAATAGTTGTTGCGGGTACGGCCGAAATAGAGGCATCCAAAAACCCGAAAATGGTCATATATTGGAGCGTATAACTCGCATTTCACACCAGGGTAAACCGGCACTTTGTTTTCATTTCTGACCCGGGCGTGGCGAGAATTCAAAATATCATAAAATATGGCGTCCTGATTCGTAATCTGCCGTTCTTCTTCATTCAGCGCATAAGGGGCCGTAAACAGCTCCTGATCAGGTTCGTAAATAAAGTACAATAGAAAATCACAGGGTATGAGTATTTTGAGCAGTCTCTTGCTTTTTTGAAAAAGCTCAACCGGATTTTGAACAGATGATATCGTCTGGGCAATATGATTGAGAATATCCAGATTATTTCGGTCCAACAATTCCATATTGACTCTTTCCTTCCGCCGGTCGGAAATTTAGCGACTCAATAATGTTTTGGCAGCCTGTACCACTTTGGCAACGATTCTGTCAGGAGATTTTTCGATCATTGCTCCTGCAGCAAAAGGATGACCGCCACCACCGAATTGACCGGCCAATTGATGAACAGCAACATTTCCTCTGGAACGAAAACTCACTTTGGTGCGACCATCGATAAGCTCCATAAACATCATGCTGATTTGAACATCAGCAATACTTCTCGGCAGTTCGGAAAGCCCCTCGATTTCCCAGGTTTCAACATTATATTGATTTAGCAATTCCTGACTCAATACAAACCAGGCCAGTTGACCATCCACATTGAATTGCATGTTAACCAGCAGATGACCGGTTAATTTCGCCCGGTTGGGCGAATAGCTCTCATAAACACGCTCGTAAACCGTACGAAAAGCCGCTCCTCGACGCAACAGGTCTGCAACAATCTCGTGGGTACGCGACGTGGTGTTTGCAAATCTGAATGAACCAGTATCCGTCAATATACAGGTATAAAGAGCATTGAGCATGCTTTGATCAAAATCAGCCTTTACCCAATTTAAAAAATCATACAATAGCTCTCCCGTGGATGAAGCAGTCTGGTCCGACAGATGAACATCCGCGTGCAGATCTGTAGGAATATGATGATCGACACAACCTATTGGGATGCCGAATTTGCGAATGGTTTTGCCCAAATCTCCCAAACGCTTCCAGTCACTGATATCAACCACAATACAGGCATCGAGCGCAGAGACCAGATCGCGATGTGTCGGCGAATGATAGCGCACGATGTTGTCATCCGCTTCCAGAAAGGAAAAATAATTGGGCGTTGGATCACAATTCATGAGGTAGACGGTTTTATCTCGTTGTTTCAAATAACGGCCAAGTGCAATCTGACTGCCGATTGCATCTCCGTCCGGATTTATATGCGTGGTGATGAGGAAACTCTGATGATGATCAATGAACTGTTTGAATGCTTTCCAGTGCTCGCTTTTGATAATTAATCTCCTTTTATCGAATAGTGGTTTACCGTCACATTTTCAAGTCTGTCTGTGGCCCGCACAGCGATGGATTTTACCTGCTTTTTTGCAGCAAGGTCGAGCTCGAACCATTCGGTTTTGGCATCAGTGATCTGATCCACAGGAACCAGCAATTTCCAGCCACCGGCATCAACGCTATATTCGATTCGGGTCAGGTAGGACCATTCATCGTGTACTTTGAATGAAATCCGCCGATTTTGATCCTTAAAAGCAGCGTTGAATTCGGAGATCACCGGACCGCTGTTATCAACCAGAAAAATATCGCTCATCTTTTCGCGACGAAAGGCATTTTGAATGGGATTGCTGCAATGATCACTGGCTGAAATTTTCAAACGATAATGTCCATCAGCCATCTGTGCCGTGTCCCAGCTGTAATAATTGACCTCAAGCTCCTCTGCCAGAAGATGCCAAAGTCCGGAAGAAAGGCGTTGAAAAGCGATATCGAATATCATACGGTCAGCATTGGGATCGCTGAATATCCAGTCCACGGTTCTATAGCCCTTTTTCTGAGTCATGGAAGGGAGATTTTGCGGAAATGCTATACCCTTTTCATCAGGATTTGAACTCTTGCGTTTTTCCGGCTGTGCATATTCTCCTTGTTCATGAATAATAATCGTACTGATCGACGGCGGCAGATTCTTCTCCTGAAAAGAAATGGTTACTTTATCGATCACCGGTTGGGAGGTTTGCGAAGAATAGAGAACAGATTTCCATTGAATAAACCTGAAAGAGGGACTAATGATTCTGTAAACATTATTCTCGTTTACCACTGGCTGCCATTCACTCCAGGTTTGCCCGGGTTCTTCGCTGTTACCGGATCGGGTATAAAATTCAATCCGTCCATCGCCCTCATGGCCCCGCCAATCCAGGTTTCCCCAGTCTGAAGTTTCCATCGCATCAATAGGCTCTGACTCGAAAACAGCTTTTTCTACCGGATGGGATGCGATGCGAAAACACTTTCCCATATTGCTCGTTGAGACTAAAATTGCGCGCTCCCGGGTATAGGCCAGATGAGAAATAAAAGCATCCCGGCCCTGCAGCAGGGTCGAAGCCTCTCCTTCCCGGCTCAAATGATACAAATTCCCGGAATCCCCTGCTCCAACATAAATACCACTGCTGTCAACGCTCATGATTGTCTGTACGGTTTCATCTTTGAATGGCCAGATATCCTCTGCATGTCCGAACCGATCAATACGAAACAGAGCATTCTGCCGGGAGCCGGCATTCAAAAACATTTCCGGCATAATAGACTGGCGCGAAAGGAGCACTTGACTACTTTTCGAGTTTCCTTTTTCCAGATCACTGTCTCCGGTTTCCTTTTGCAAACTCTGTATAACACTTTTGGATTGTGCGGACGCATCACCAAAAGCGCCGGCAAAAATCTCCCCTTCCCGGCAAATCGCCATTGCATTAACTTCTTCCAATTGTGTATCATATAATACAAAGGGCTCACCCTTTGGGTCGAACCTGTAAATATATCCGCTTCCACTGCTGCCGGCGTAAAGAAAACCCTGCTTGTCGGTGATTAAACAGCGGATATGCTTATGGTCGCCCTCGAAAAAAATCTCTGATTCGCCGTTTGGTGAGATTTTATATATTCGTGCCTTTTCCCCTGTTGCCACAAACAGATTACCGCTTTTATCAAAAGCGAGACTCCAGATATATCTATCCTCCGGATCGAAAAAAACCTCAGCGTTTTGGCTGCTTTGCAAACGATATACTTTACCGTCCGGTGAACTGGCCGCATAAAGTCTGTCCCGACGATCAATGGCAAGTGCGAAAATTTCCAGTTCGGGTGCGTTAAAGAATATCGAGCTGTCGCCGTTGCTATCGATTCTGTAAACCAGACCATCATTTCCGGTCCCCAGAAAGACATCGCCATTCCGGTTGACAACTGAATGCCAAATATAGGGATCGACACTGCTGAGCAAAGGCTGGATTGCCGGACCGGGCACCAACTTACCGCCTCTGAGAATCGACACGTGGCTGCCTTTACCGGCGGCAAAGTCAAGCCTGGTTTCCTGGGTACGAAACCGGGTTTTAACCGCCCATAGCGGCAAGGCCAATATCATCATAAGAAAAATTATTTTCTTCATTTATCCTTCCTGTCTCTCTTCATCTTTCGTCATCCTCAAACTCGGGCCAGTTTTGTGAATCTTTTGAATCCTTTACCTGAATAATCAAATGTTTCGCGCCGATTGCAAGACAATCCAGAGGAATGATATACTCTTCGAGCAACCGGCTGCTCAGCCTCCTGTTTTCTCCCTGCGATCGCCTGGAATCCATCATATTCAGTATCGAAGGGGGTAACTGGCTCATCTCCTGCCCCTGCACCACCATAGTGCCATCGCGGGCCCAAAGCTGTACATAAAGGGCATTGCTTTTACGGCGTTCCGCCAGAATGGTTCTCAAATGTTCATAATCGACGGGACGATATTTTTCAGGATTCAACTGCATCTCATATCGTAAGATAGAACCGGCACTGCCGACGATCAAAGTCAGACGACCCAGGTCTTTTTGATCCGGAATCGGTATATGACGCAGGAAACTCAATTTTTTGCCATTGGTCTTTTGCATCATCACTTTGAGAAGCAACGAATCACCGGGTTCAACTGAGGATTGATCGATACGTATACTTTTGAGTTTGGCCACATTTTCACCCGCCTTGACGGTTCCCTGAATATCAATTTTTGCAACCGCAGGAGCGTCAAAATCATTGACAAGCAGCAGGCCCAATGCACTTGTAACAAAATCACAAATAGCGGCGACATCATATCCCGTCTCCAATACTCCCAGCCGGTTGTATGTGGAAAAAAAATCCTGCAGATGCAGCGTGTCACCATCCGCAAAAGAAAAATCAACCTGCAGATGGGTTGTTGCCGATTCCGATGATAACCGCGATGCGATAAAAGCCTGAAAAAGAGCAATCCTGAGGAAAAAGGGCGTCAGGTTGTTCACGGCCGGATCATCGGTCATTCGAAACCTATACTGCGTATCGCCCAATACATCCGAATCGATACCAAGATGAACAGGAATCATCGAGGCAGCCCGGTTCAATTCGCCATAAACACCCGCCAACCGATCCTGGCGAAACACCCCAATAATATCGGTTGACATTGCCATTTTACTGGAGGCCATCATACTGGGCAGCGTCGCCAACACCTGAGCCCTCGCCATGGGAACATGAACAGGGCCGAGATTAAAAACATGATGCCCAAAGGCGAGCAATTTATGCCCCTCAACAGCGGTCACCGTACCGGTTGAATTGATCGTTGCATCACCATCGACAAATATTTGAGAAATAGCTGATCCTGCTGTGATCCCGCTGCTCTTTTTGTCGCCTGATCTGGCCGGAGCACTGCCCGTGGTCACCACAAAACCGAGGGAGCGAAACAGATCATGGTAGGGCTGCAGCACGGATGATTGAAACCCGGAAAACACAAGGGGTGTGGCAATCGGTTGCAGATGATCCGGGGCACCGGAAGCGAGATGGGAGAATTGTCTTTTGAGTATCAGTTCCCAAAAATCCGATGGTGTTTGGCAGAGATAAAAATCGAGATAATCACGAAAAAATGAAAAGACATTTTCATGATCGGGCCGTTGCTCCTCTTTGTGTGCGACCTCCAGCATGTATTCGATCGGCATGACAGCAGCGATGGGTTCTTTCATAAATTGACCTAACCGCATCGCCAGTGCCCCTATCAGCTTATTATCAATATAAATCGGGCTGCCGCTCATGCCGCTGACCACACCCGAGTGTTCTGCCTGGCTACCACTCAGGCGTATCAAAATCACATCGCGTTTGGGGTAAAGATTTTTAAGGATTCCCAGTACGTTTACACCAAAGGTGTCGATTCGGGTTCCATAATAAACCGTTTTACCATAACCGCTCATACCCGGTTTAACCTCTGAAAGCGACATAATATCCAGATTCCATCCACCGTTTTGCGCCATAACCGGGACAAACAGAACGAAGAGGATGATTAAGAGAATTTTTTCGGTCACAATTTTTTTCCTGTATTGATCGAGTCATCAGCAAGCAGAATAATTCGTTCATCCGCTCCCCTTAAAGAACAGCAAGGCATAACATGGAAAGTATATATAATATTGATTGAAATCAAGGTTAAAAGCCCATGCTCTCACCGGGTTCTAAAATACGTACCTGACCGCCATTTTGCTCAACTTTTTCTTTAAAAACTTGCGGATCCGTTTGAATGGCTTCAAACGTATTATAGTGCATCGGCACCACCAGCTTTGGTTTCAAAAAATCAACCGCTCTAACAGCGTCATCTATTCCCATGGTAAAATTGTCACCGATCGGCAGGAGCGCAATATCGATAGAATTCAATTCACCGATCAATTTCATATCAAGAAACAAACCGGTGTCACCAGCGTGATAAATCGTTTTGCCGTCAAGCGTGAGCAAAAAACCACACGGATTTCCCATATAGGCGAGAGCATCGCCACCCAGATCAGCACCGGATCCATGATGTGCAATGGTCAATTTTACCCGTCCGAAGGCAAACTCATGCCCCCCCCCGATATGCATGGGATGCACCCGACACCCTTTATTGCCGCAATACGTGGCCAATTCAAACGGAGCAATGACAACGGCATCGTTGGCCTGGGCGATTTCGATACCGTCACCCAAGTGATCGCCATGCCCATGTGTCAGCAAAACGAAATTCGCCTTGATATTCTTTGGATCGACGAAAGCAGCGGGGTTTCCGCTTATGAAAGGATCAAACACCAGGTAATTATTTTCATATTCAACTGTAAAAGCATCATGTCCTAAAAAGGTAAGCGATGACATAAACTCCTCCCTTGATTAAATGGTTCATTCAAAGATGGACGACCTTTTATCTCGGATTTTTCAGCCACATCAGGTTCGATTTTGGATCAAATTAAGAAATTCCATCCGTGTACGCCGGTCGGTTTTAAAATCTCCGAGCATGGCACTGGTGGTGGCACGGCTGTTCTGTTTTTCAACACCACGCATCATCATGCAGAGATGAGTTCCGTCCATAACCACGGCCACCCCATGCGGCTCCAGCACCTCCACCAATGTGTTGGCGATCTGGTTGGTCATCCGTTCCTGTACCTGCAGACGACGTGAAAACATGTCCACAATACGGGGAATTTTACTCAAACCGATGATCTTCTTGTCGGGCAGGTAAGCAACATGACATTTCCCATAAAAGGGCAAAAGATGGTGCTCGCATAAACTGTAATACTCTATGTTGCGAACAAGCACCATTTCATTGCAATCCTCATGGAAAATGGCGTCGTTCAGGATTTCGTTCAGGTTTGTATGATATCCCCGGGTCAAATAAGACCACGCTTTTTCGACGCGTTCAGGCGTTCGCAACAACCCTTCGCGGTCCGGATTCTCATCAATAATATGCAGCAATTCCCTGGTAATGGAGGCTAAAGATTTGCTCATTGCTGTTCCCCCCTGTATAGTGCTACATTATTTGGCGTTTCGTATAATTTTAATTCATATAATTCACCGGCGGGCAAGGCATCCTTGAGAATTTCCCAAAACTCGACCACCAAATTTTCAGCCGTTGGAACAATTCCCTGCATAAAATCGACATCCTCGTTTAAATGCTTGTGATCAACGCGGGAGATCAGCTTTTCATTGACGATCTTTTTCAGATCATAAAGATTAATTATCATACCCGTTGCCGGATCCGGCGTACCTTTTATGGTGACCTCAAGCTCATAATTGTGCCCGTGACCATAAAAATTATTACACTGACCGAATATTGCAATATTTGTTCTTTCATCCAGCATATCACTATGGAGTCTGTGACTCGAACTAAAGTGAAACCGACGGGTTAAATATACAATAGCCACAATATTATCCTCTAAAATATACATCTAACCTTACATATCGCTAACAGTGATTTTTTTCATCTTCTTCCCGCCAATTATCCCAACCCATCTTTCCCTAAAAAATCATTTTTCATTAACAGGTTTTCATACTAAAGCGTTTACCAGGCAGTTATATGCTAGAGGTTTCCAGTTTACCATCATTGTGTTTATAATCCGCTCGTTTAAGCAAATACGAGAACAGCATACCGACAAATCCAAGACACGAAAAAATCCACATGCCGGCAATATAACCACCGCTCCAGTCATTGGTCAGGCCGATAATCAAATTAAACGACATCAAACCGATATTCTGTACCATGGTCATTAAGCCATAGGCCGTACCCAAACGGTTTTCTCTGACAATAAGGGCGACCGATGGCCACATGGCCGCAGGGATCAATGAAAAGGCCACACCCATCATAATCATTGGAACCAGCGGATGCAGCGACGTATAGATCAGCATTAAATATACCGGAACCAGCAAAACAGAGCCGAACATCATAAGGCTGGCTCGTTTGCCGATGCGATCGATCAGATAACCGAATAGCGGTGTACCCACCATGGAAGCAAAGGTGATAATACTGGAGGTGAATCCCGCTGCCTCGCGGCTGAGACCATGATATTGCATAAAAAACTTGACCGCAAAGGTCTGAAAAGGAAAAATAGCGGAATAAAAGGTTACACAGAGCGCTGTGATGAGCCAGAAAGAAGAATTCATGCGAAAAATTGATCTGAACTCGATCTTGTCCACCTGCTCACGTTCGCCCAGATCATATTTATTCTCAGCTCTGGTTTCCAGGGAAAAATAGACGATCACCGACAACAGCGATATTACGGCCGCGCCCACTGCAATAAAAAGCGGGTATTGCCAGTGTTCATATAATGACCTGGCCCACGAAGGGGAATTCAGGGCAGCAAAGGTGCCCAGACGCGCAACCGTCAGATTGAGGCCGAAGGCGAGGGAAAGCTCCTTGCCTTTGAACCACTTGGCGATAACCGTGGTTATTGCCACGATCAAACTTTCCGACCCCATACCAAAGACCAATCTGCCAGCGGCCATGACGACGATATCGCCTTCCAGAGAGGTGATGGCGGCGCCGGTAAGGCACAAGGCAGCAAAGATGAATGAGGCTCGTTTGGTACCGAGACGGTCAATGACAAGTCCGCCGATCAATACCATGATAATATTGGGAAAACTGTAAATTCCATTCAACAACCCAATATTTTTATCCGCCATGCCCAGCTGTTTCTCGAGCAGATCGGCAAGCGGACTGATACTGTCATAAACGTAATAATTGCCAAACATCGCCATGCTGATAAAGAACAATACGATCCATCGATAGAATTTTCCCGGTGGGGAGAGAATTTCCTGTTGCTGCATCATTTTCCTTTCCTTGATTCTCAATATTCGTTTGTATACGACTAGAAAGAGCTATAATATCCCAAAACGAACCACCTTTACTCTTCAGATTCAACCTCAAGGTAATCTGCAACCCATTCGAATACCGGTTACCGAATTTTGATTCCCAAAAATGCACCAAACAGTGCGCCAGGCGATCACCTGGATAAAATTAAATACTAAAAATCAAGCGGGATTCCAAATACTTTTTTTATTTATCTTGTTTCTCAATTCTCTTTTTTATAATTTGTTAATCCAAATTCTCAGGAGATTGATTTGACTGAATACGGCACAATATTACTGATTCTAGGAATTTCCTATCTTGCCGCCTTGTTTATATCCAGGTTAATCGGAAAAATGCATATACCCAAGGTCACCGGATATTTGCTCACCGGTCTCCTTCTGGGGCCCTCTTTTTCCAAACTTACGGGCATTACCCTTTTCACCCCCGAGCTTGTTTCAAATCTTCGTATTCTTGCGGATATCGCTCTGGTATTAATCCTGGTTATGATTGGCAGCCAGTTTAAGGGAGAATACATCAGCCGCTGGCGCAGCCGGATATTCATCCATTCCGGCATTGAAACCACGACAACTCTAATCCTCGTTTCCGTATCCCTTTTGATCTATGCCCTGATCACCTCCCAATCCTTTGTACAGAGCAACCAAAACATCTTTTCTTTTGCTCTATTCAGCGGAATCATTGCAGTTGCCACGGCGCCGGCGGTAACGCTTTTGGTTGTCCGCGAATACGAATCCGAAGGGCCTGTAACCGACATTGTTCTCGCCCTTGTTGGACTGAGCAATCTCATCGCAATTTTTGCCTTTAATATCGGCGTGGTTCTTTTGCTGCCGATCGAAGCTCCGCAAACTTTTTTGCTTAAAATCCTGATCTCACCGCTGTTGGGAATTGCTATCGGATTTATCATCAGCTTCTGGGCTCAGATTCTGGAATCGCGAACAGAATGGCTGTTGTTACTTTTGGGCGGTATTATTTTGTCTCTGGCAATGACGCGGATATTTCAGCTCGATATCCTCCTTTGCGGTTTTGCTATGGGAATGGCCATAGCCAACGCCTCCCCCAAATCAAACCATATCTTCAACGCCATCAAAGGGGTGGATTATCCGCTCTATGTCATCTTTTTTGTTATTGCCGGCGCCAACCTGCATCTGGATGCATTGGCCCATGTCGGTCTATTCGGAATTATCTATATCATCATGCGTACGGCGGGTAAAATGATCGGCAATTACCTCGGTGCCCGAATTGCTCCTTTTGACAGTACCGTCTGCCGCTGCATCGGGATGTCCATGCTGGCCCATGGCGGTGTGGCTATTGGTCTGGCCAACACCATCGTCAATATCTGGCCTGAAATCGGCAACCAAATCCAAACGATCATACTCGGATCCGTTGTTGTCTTCGAGCTCGTCGGACCGATTACCGTCCGGCAAAGCCTGGTTCGTGCCGGTGAAGTACCGATCCTGACCCTGCTGAGAAAACGCTCCGCCGAAAACGCCTATGACGGCCTGCATGCTATTATCAACCAGTTCCGCCAGTCACTCGGCATTCCCGAAGGTCATAAACTCGACAGCGCTCATGACATTTTAATTTGCCATGTCATGAGAAAGAATATTGAAACCTTATCCGAAGATACACCGTTTAATATTATTTTACAGACAATCGCACACAGTAAATATGACCGATTCCCGGTACTCGACAAAGAAGACAGATTTATCGGCGTGGTCGATTACAGCGTTATACGGGATATTATTTTTGATGCGTCTCTGGAACATTTGATCGTGGCAAGAGATTTATCTACTCCTTCGCCTATTGCCCTGTTCCCGGATCAAACCCTGGGACAAGCCATGGCGCTCTTTCAGAAATACAGCGATATAACCTATGTTCCGGTCGTGGAAAAAAATAATCCGCAAAAACTCGTGGGTATGATTAATCAAAATGATGTGCTGGCAGCTTATAGAAAACCAAATGCCTCTTGACAGGATGGGTGATTCTGCTGCTCTTCATGATTCAATTTAACTGATATTTATGACACGTAAACATCCGGAAAACATCTGGACCCTGATGTGGTTCAAGCCCCGACAGGCCATGAGAATGGTTCTCAATTCTCCGCTTTCATACCATTATCATGTTTTGATCATCTTCGGCGGCATCGGCCAGGCTCTGAGCAATGCATCCGCTCAGGGAATGGGAAAACTCTTGTCCACCGCTCAAATCATCACCATTTGTCTCATTCTCGGCCCCCTGAGCGGTTATCTCTCCGTACTCATCGGCGGCTGGATTTTAAAATGGGTCGGCGAAAAATTATCCGGCCACGGATCGCTGCAGGACATGCGCCGTGCTATTGTCTGGTCGTGGGTGCCCGTTGTCTCCACTCTGCCTCTCTGGATCGTAAAATGGCTCCTGTTCAGGGATGAAGTGTTCACCCTTGAAACCCCATTCATCGATTCTCAGCCGGTATTGAGACAAATCTACGATTTTATCGGCTTTGTGGACCTCGTGATCGGACTGTGGGTACTGGTTATTCTCTATAATACCATTTCCGAAGCGCATGGCTTTACGCTGTGGAGAGGTGTGGGCACGGTTATCCTTTCCGGTGTGCTTTTGATGATTCCGCTGTTACTGATGATCTCGCTCTGCGGCCTGCCCGTTGCCATGTAGCGTTGTCATCAATCATTGACTCGAAAACAGAGTCATCTGCCGCTCATGCGGATAACCATAACCACTAATCCTTTTAAAAGAGAAAAATGGTAAAAAGTATAGATAAAAACAGACTTGGCATCGCCTTTACCAATCGGGACCTTTGCACCCGCTGTGGCACCTGTATCGGGATTTGTCCGACCGATGCGCTCTCTGTGGGTAAAAATTACTTTCCTGTTATCAATACGGAAAAGTGCATCGATTGCGGGCTTTGCATGAAGACCTGTCCGGGAGGCCGTATAAACTTCCGTGATTTAACTCGAATAACCTTCGGTCACAACGACGATCTCGACACGTTCGACGGACATGTTGCTAAAACCATTGTCGGCTATGCCGGCGATGAAGGAATCCGCCGGCGAGGTGCCGGCGGCGGCATAATCACCGCACTCGCCCTCTTTCTGTTGCAGGAAAAGCTGGTAGACGGCTGTATCGTCACCCGTATGGATGAAAATGACCCCCTGTACGGCAGAGTCTATATCGCCCGCAACCGCAACGACCTTTTAAGCAGCCAGCAATCCAAATATCAACCGCTTCCGGTCAACTCGATTTTTCAACAGCTCAAAACCCTGTCGGGAATCTATGCTTATATCGGCCTGCCCTGCCATATACACGGCTATCGCTTGTTGAGTGAAAAAAATGAAGAAATAAAGAAAAAAATCCGTATTGTCATCGGACTGTTTTGTGGCATGGCGCTCGAGCCCCATATGCTCACAGAACTGTTAAAGGCACATCAGATCCGACCGCAAGAGGTAAAAGCCTTTCAGTTCCGCGGCGGTGAGTGGCCGGGAAAATTCAGAGCCGTCACGGACAAAAAAATCCATGATCTGCATTATTCAAACTATAAAGACGGGGCGTTTAACTATCTGATGTTTTTATACAGCCCGCGGCGCTGCCAAACCTGCATAGACGGCTCCTCACAATTTTCCGATCTCTCGGTGAGCGACGCCTGGACCCGGGACCAATCCGGGAATTATCTCTTCAGAGCCAACTCCCGCGTTCTGGCGCGTACCCGCACCGGCCTGGAGATTTTACAGCAGGCCATTTCTAAAGGTGCGATCCGGGCGCAGGATATATCCGGCAACCAACACTATAAAACCCATCAGCACCATACCAGCAGGAAAGGATTAAAAACACCACTCAGGGTAGCGAGGCTCAATCAAAAAAACAAAGCCGCTCCTGTTTATGACCGAACCCCCCCGCCGGCCTCAGGAAAAGATAAATTCGGTGAACGAGTTGAAACCGCCCTGATGAGTCTGGGCCGCCACAAGTTGATCAGATATCCGCTTTTGTCTCTACTCATGTGCAGATATGGTATTCCCCTGGTGAAATTGAGACAATATTTGAAAAGCCGAAAATACAAAGGTTCAGCGAAATGAAACACAAAGTGAGGAGAACTGCATAAAAAAGCGACGCTACTGCCATATGCCCAAAGGCGGAATATTTATTTAATGATGTAACCGTGATAATAAAGCTTGAGGATGCGCCTCAACCCTGAAAATTGACCCTCCTTGGCCAGCAAATTTTTCAAATCAAATTCAACCGTAATGCTCTGCGGAAAAGCAAGCCTGACGCCTATATTCATATAGCCATTGCCGTTATTGGCATAATCAATGGTATCATCATTGAGGCCAAAATCATACTCATAAATCAGAGCCACTTCCCGGGACAATTCGATATCAATGCCCATAAATATAGTCGGGTCCTTGTCCGGATCATTGGTATCCGTACTGTAGCTGACGCCGGCATGGAGGTCGACATTGCGGAAAGACTGGTACCCCTTCGAACCCACCAGATAAAAGCCACGCGGTTTAATCGCGTATCGGTCCACCATGTATTGATTCGGATCGACCGTTTCGCTTTCACCTATGATCCCAAGATCACGATAATCGCTCTGCTGCCAGTATTTACCGTAACCTTGGGTATCCAGTCCAAGAGTAAGGGCAGGAAACATGAGGCTCTCATCAACGATGCGATAAGCGATCTGGACGCCGGGGATATCATTCCAATCAACAGCATCGCCACCGATAATGCGCTCACCGCTAAAGGAAACGCCGAACATCATTTTTTTCGACAAACCGACCGACAGGCGGCCGAGCAGACTGCCATTCTCATAGAACCGCAGCCCGGCAACAAAATCACCGCTATTGACAAGACTGGCAGTGGGGATATCTATGAGCTCGTATGGCTGGCTCAAATAGAGCTCTACCTTTGAATAAACTGGTTTTGATTCCTGTTTTTTCGTAGAACGATAGGAAAATTGAGCGGATCCCGGCGATGCCATTGCTATACACAACAAAAAAATCCTGATTACTTTCATGGTCCTCTTCCCAGCTAAAGTGAGATCGCCATATCACTACAGTGCTATACGTTTACGGCTTGCTCAAATTTAAAAAATAGATTGCTCAGAATCAAGAAAAAGTAAGCTTTTTTCCATTATCGCACAAAAACGCTAAATCCCACTCCAATTTCAAAAATATTCTGTGCTTCTGAAATATTTCCGCTGGGCATAAGATGTACGTATTGCGCTTTAACGCGCAAAATCGTGCGCTTGCCAAAGCTGGAATGCGTCGCAATGGCGGCGGCAAAGGCGGCCCCGAGAACGGATTCGCTTTCATTCGCTCCGTCGGATTTTCCGTTTAGCCACACACCGGCGCTAAAAGTGGTAAAAACAGCGGCCACCACCCCGAGATCATACTTTCGATATCGCGGTTTGCGGTAATTTTTTGGTGCCATATCAATGACTTTGAATGCCGGTCCGAGCAAAAAAATAGTCGAAATACCGGTGGAATCGCTGTTAAAGGTCATTTCAATCTTGGGCTCAAATTCCAGTAAAAAATCCTGGTTGATATAATACCCCATCAAGCCGGTAAGATTGGCCAGATTGTTGATTTTTTGATTGGAAAGGGATTTATTTCGAAATGAAAACGCCCCGCCGACCTCAACAGCACCGCGATGTTGTGCCCAGAGCGATTGGCATATTAGTGTAAAAAAGAGAAACAACGTAAAAAGAGTTGTTTTTTTCACATTTCCTCCTGGTTTTTCTTTAATACTACAGAGAAAAGTGAAAAAAGCAGAAAAATTTTTTAAGAAAGGTCAGTTCAGCAGAATTGGGGTTGCGAGACCCATAACCGCTAACGGCAAAATCCCTCTAACAAAGCATATTTTTTGATTTAATCTTGATTTTCCTTTCCCTGTACAGTATATTGACAAATAATACCCAAAATATCCTCTCCGCTTCCAGGCTGGATCAACACCCGACATTTTTTATACACGCCTCTGTTCTTCGGACAGGAAACAAGGATATTGATTTCCGGATGAAATCACTGCAAACATGAGAAACCGACTATGAAAAAGCACTTGTCTATATTGCAATATCCCACCAAAACAATTTTTTACCTGCTGATTTTCGCTCTGTTTGTTCTTTCCTTTTCCATATGGTTTATTCCTGGAGCCGGGAATGATGAAACATCGGCAACGAGATGCTCCCCGTTTAAACAGCCGCTCTATTTTGAAAAAAATCTGGGTCAAACAGACTGCATAGCGGATTTTTATTACAGAGACAGACAATACAACTTTTTTCTGTCGTCAACAGGATCGCTGATCGATTTTCATAATAAGGATAAAGCCGGCCCGCAAATAGCGCTTCAAATGGAACTGATTGAATCAAATCGCCATACCAGGGCCGAAGGCAGGGGATTGGCCCTCTCCAAATCGAACTATTTTATCGGCAATAATCCCGATCGATGGATATCAAACGTTCCGCATTACACCGGTGTGGAATATAAAAACGTCTATCCCAACATCGACCTGGTCTATTACTTTAATCAGAACAAAATCGAATTCGATTTTGTCATTCATCCCGGCGCAGACCCGCATGATATTGGATTGCTCTTTTCCGGCATGCAGCAATGCGAAAAGGATAAAGCCGGCAATCTGGTGCTGATATCAAATGATCACAAACTGATTTATCAAAAACCCCTTGCCTGGCAGGAAATAGATGGCAGGAAAAATATAATCGGGGCACAATTTGCCCTGCTCGACAATCAGGTTCGTTTTGATCTGGATGCCTACAATGCGGCAGAAAAACTAATCATCGATCCCAAAATTACCTACGCCACCTATCTCGGTGGCGACAGTTACGATACGGCATCCGGTATCGCTATCGATTCCGAAGGATGCGCCTATGTAACCGGGTCAACCAGCTCTTTGGACTTTCCGGTTGCAGATGCTTATCAAACCCGTAAAAAAGAGGGTAGCTCGCAGTATTCAATCGACGCCTTTATCACCAAATTCAATGCCGATGGATCAGATATAATCTACTCCACCTATATCGGCGGCAACGGAGAAGACAATCCGGAAGCCATTGTGGTGGACAGCAACGGCAATGCCTGTATAGCCGGGCGCACCACCTCCTATGACCGGCCGGATACCCCCGACTATGAGGGTTTGCCGGTTCATAACGCTTATCAAGCCGAATTCGGCGGCGGTACGCGAGGCATGTGGGAAGCCTTTGTCACCGTTCTCAGTGCTGATGGCTCTTCACTGGTGTATTCCACTTTTCTCGGCGGAAAAAATGATGACCAGGCAAGCGATATCGATGTCGACCCCTCAGACTGTGTTTACGTCACCGGAACCACCTTTTCTTCCGGCTTTCCGAGCAAAAATGCCTGGATGCCCGAAAATTCCAGCTATCACTTTGACGCCTTTGCCGCCAAGCTGGATCCGAGCCAATCGGGAGAAAATTCCCTCATCTATAGCACCTATATCGGAGGCAACCTCGACGATTACGGCAACAGCATCGCAGTAGACAACCAGGGACACGCGCATATAACCGGCTATGCCCACTCTACCGATTTTCCCACAACGCCAAATCCTATACAGAACAACAAAAAGGGAACTACAGATGCGTTTATCACCAAACTCTCCGCAGACGGAAAATCCGCTGTCTATTCAACCTATCTGGGAGGAAATACAGGCGATCAGGGAATCGATATGGATACGGACAATGCCGGAAACGCCTATTTATACCTGTCGGGGAGTGAGGGCATTCCCGTAACCTCCGAACCGTTTGCACAACCGACCGGCCGCTTTCTCTGCAAGCTGCCGCCAAACGGAAGCGGGTTTATCTATTCCATACCCGTACCGGCACGGGGGTGGAAAATCGCAGTCGATGATAGCGGCCAGGTCTACATCGCCTCCTATCTGAACAACGATGCCCATGTGTTCGCCCTCAACGCCCAGGGAACGGATTCCCTCTTCACCTTTACCTTCGGCGGCAGCGATGATGACGGTTGTACGGATATTGCCGTGGACAAAGCGCATAATCTCTATATCACCGGTAACACAAAATCCCGTGATTTCCCGGTAAAAAATGCCTTCCAGGCCGAATACGGAGAGGACCCCTCGAGCGCTGTGCGGAGAGATGCTTTTGTGGTAAAACTGGCAATGGAGATAAAGCCTGTTCTTCAGGTCAGTCCCGATCCGATCGTCTTTCCCCTTACCCTTCCGGGCGACATTGCAAAAAAAACGGTTCAGGTCACCAATCCCAGCGAGGAGGAGATTGAAATAACCAATATCGACATCGAACCGGCTAGCCAATTCTCGCTTGAAAACCAACCCAATCTGCCGCTAACGCTTCGGGAGGAAGAGTTGATCGATTTTCAGGTGGTCTATGCACCGGGCGGATTGGCCAAAAGCAATAGCACCCAGGCATCAATGGGAACCGGAGCACTCACCATCGTCAATGATGGTGAGGTTCCATTCCTCAGCGTGCCGATTGAAGCAAAAGGCATTATTGTCAATGATCCCGGCGATGCCTCGGACTATGATCTGCTCGACGGCATCTGCGATACCGATGCCGTCAAGCCCGGAAATCAATGCACCTTTCGAGCTGCCATCGAAAATGTCAATGCGATGCAGGATGATAATGTCACCCGGGTCTATGTCCGTATCCCCGGCCAGAGCAATGCTGAAATCAAACCGACCCGTCCTCTGCCGGCAATCGAATATCCGATCCGCTTTGAAATACCGGAGGAGGAAACCGTGATCCTGAACGGGAGAAACGCCGGCAACACAGACGGACTCGACATTCGATCGGGATACTGTTTCCTGCAAAATTTAATATTTACCAACTGGAATGGACATGGTGTAAAAATCAGCGGTGGTGAATGGAATTATATACAACAGTGTACATTCAAGAACAACGTGCTCTCGGAAGATCAACAGGTTGCCGGTGTCTGGATTGAACAAAGCCCTTCAAACACCATTCGCAATAATATCATCTATGGAAACCGGCGATATGGTATCTATATCAGCGGCGAATCATCGAACTTGAATGTAATCGAAGAGTGTACTATCGGTTATGACAACAACGATTCACCCGGCTCGGCTCTGCAGCGAATCGGAATATATATTCGGGGCGGTACTGAAAATAAAATCCGCCACAACAAAATCGGAAACCATGATTTAGCGGCTGTTGAGATCAACGCCTGCGCAAAAACCCTGATCGAACATAACCTGATTCTGAAAAATAAATACATCGGTATCAAGATCTCCGATTCCTCATCCGAAACCGAAATCCGTAACAACAAAATCGGCTGTGATGCAAATGGTCAGGAAGAGGCACCAAATCACAGCGGCATCGTCATCACTCACGGAGCAACGGATACACATGTCCATCACAACCTGATCTCAGGAAACAGCAGATACGGACTGAGAATCGGATCCCTCGCTGGCGACGGCGGCACGGTGTCCAATTCGATTATCGAAAAAAACATTATCGGACTGGATAAAAACGGCAAGGTAATACTTTCTAACGAAACCGGAATATCTTTAACCGGCGAGTGCAAGGGAAACAAAATTCAAAAAAACACCATTTCCGGTAATAGGGTTGATGGCATATTCGTGCGGAATAATGGCAATAACTGGAACAACATCACTGATAATTTTATCGGCACCGACTCGAGCGGCACCCTGCCGGTCAGCTATATGCTGACCGGAATCAGGATACGCAACTCCGCCGGTATCGTTATAATGGGTAACACGATCTCCTGTAACCTTCATCATCAAATTTATCTGTCAAAAGTCGATATAGGCAACAATCACATCCTCAGCAACAATATCGGTACCAACAGAAAAGGAGAGTCGTTCAGCAGTGGTTCTCAAAGCAGTAGTGCTGATGGCATTTACAGTTATGATGCAAATACCTTTATCACTGGAAATTTAATAAAAGATCAGGATGCAGGGATTAAATGTCTGGACGGCTCGGACGGTTACATGAGAAGTAATACCATACGCAACAATCAGCTTGGCGTGGAGATTGTCAAAAGCCCGATGGAAGTGTTTATGAACCACATTTTTGCAAACGGCGAGGGCATTAAAGTCGATGATGTAGAACAACGCCGGGTCATTATCGTCGGCAACGAAATCCATAACAATCTGCAGCCCAATACGGGTATACAGCTCACCAATGCCGGTGCGACTGTTGTGGGAAATTCCATTTACGGGGACGCCGGGGATGGGATTGTCGTTGCCGGCAGCAGCGATCCCGTCATCCATAAAAACAACATCATGGACAACAACGGTTACGGATTGCATCACAAGGGATCGGTGCCCGCCGTCAATGCCCGCAACAACTGGTGGGGCGCCGCAAACGGACCCTCCGGTTCGGGGTCGGGAAACGGTGACAACGTCAGCACAGGTGTGGACTTTGGAAACTGGCGCAACAGCAAAGTATCCCTCTTTGTGTATCCCGAGAACGACACCACTCTGCTCTATACGGGACTGCTCAGTCCGGTTGCCCTCTTTTTTCAGAACTGGAACACAGCCAACGATAAGGTAAAATTCAGAGCCACATCGGATAAACCCTGGCTCTATACCACTGAAGAGAAAACGGTTTCGCTGGAGCAGGAATGGGGCGGCCGCAGTCAGCTGCTGTTCAGTGTTCCGGACGGAACCCCTGCCGGCAGCATAGCGCACATAGAGGTCAACGCAACCTCGACTGTTGACGGCAGCAGCGACAAAGCCCGCTTTGTCGTCATCGCCGGTAGTATGGCGCTTTCAGCGATATCGATTACACCGGATTCCGCCATCATTGCGCCGGGCGATACGGTGCGATTCTCGGCTCAGGGATATAATCCCTTTTCCCGCAGGATCGATATTCAGCCGCGCTGGATGTGCACCGGCGGCAGCATCGATCAATCCGGACAATTTATTGCCGGTGATGAAACGGGATTATTCCAGGTGATGGTTATCGATATCGAAAGCGGTATCACCGCCCGGACAGACGTACGCATCGGCTGGCCGACCCGGGTGGAAAACGGCAACGACACCGTTACGAGCCGCTTTCAGCTATACCAAAACTATCCCAATCCCTTTAATCCGGTCACCCATATTCCCTACTCTATCCCGGAACGAGGCCACGTTATCATTCGGGTCTACAATATGCGCGGCCGCCATGTCTGCACACTCGTCGATCAGGTGCAGCCACCCGGTCAATACTTGAGCAGCTGGAAAGGTGTCGATGACGATAAAAAAGCGGTTTCAGCAGGACTATACATCTACCATTTAACGACAAACCATATGCAGCAGAGCCGTAAAATGCTATTGCTCAAATAGCGAATCACAACAGCCGCAGCGCTTGAGTTTTACTGCTCATTCGAATCCAATGACTGCTCAAAGAGAGTGCTGTCTTGATCGGTGCCTGCGATTATAAGACGAACGCCTGGTTTGGTGGTGAACAGCTGGACACGCATCAGGGCGGCTATACGCCGTTCGAGTTGGAGCTCACGGATCACCTTGATATTGTATAAATACCGCTTTAATTTGGTCCAACCCCAAATCCAAAGCACCAAGCTGCGCTCGGCGCAGCAACGACCGGGCTCACCGGCGGCAATGAAGCACAGCGGGATTGCCGTCCGGGTGCAGCGCTTCTTGGGCATGATTAAATATTTATGGGATTCTTTTTGGCGATGTTATCAATTTCTTCAAGTACTTTTAATAAATCGTATATTTCATCAAGACGAATCATATTGGGCCCATCGGAAGGGGCATTATCAGGATCATTATGAGTTTCAATAAAAACGGCACCGACTCCATTCGAAACAGCAGATCGTGCAATAATAGGTGCCATTTTTCTGTCTCCTCCTGTTGTCTTTCCAAATGCACCTGGCTGTTGAACTGCATGAGTAGCATCTATAACCGTAGGATACCCGGTTCTAGACATAATCGGAATTGATAGTGGGTCTACTATTAATGTGTTATAACCGAATGAAACGCCCCGCTCCGTAAGCAATATTTTGTGATTCCCGGCTCCTTCAATTTTATCAATTATATTCTGAATGTCCCAGGGAGAAAGAAATTGTCCTTTTTTAACATTAACGGGTTTGTCCATTTTAGAAACAGCTACAACAAAATCTGTTTGCCGGCATAAAAAAGCAGGGATTTGCAAAATATCCACAAAAGCTGAAACCGGTTCGCACTGAGCTGCTGTGTGAACATCGGTTAAAATCGGACAACCGTAACGCTCTTTTATCTCTCTAAAGACATCAATGGCTTTTTCCAGACCTATACCTCTTTTCGAATGTCCACTACTGCGATTTGCTTTATCAAATGATGTCTTGAAAACATAAGGTATGTTTAGATCATTCGTAATATCGACAAGGGACTTTGCCATAAAAAGCGCATGATCTCTACTCTCTAACTGACAAGGACCAGCGATGAGTGCAAAGGGAAGATCATTTCCAATAATCACATTCTCATTCACTTTAATATTGTATAGCTTTTTCATCTCTCTCCTGTGAAAATTATCTCATTTAACGGGTTATATTCCAAAGTATCCTTTTATAGCGAATTGGGTTTCCAAAAATGCCAGAGAGGCGCCAAAATGGTCATCCCGCGCCCAGACATGATGTTGATCATAGGTCATGCAACAGGATATCGGCGGCGGAAATTTGGCATTATACTCGATGACCAAAAGCCGCAAAACATGAATTTTCTATACAAGCAGTAATATGATAAAATCTGCTCTAATTGTCTAGAGATTTTTTCAATTTTTACCGACCGAGCAAAAGATCGAATACAAAGGCGTACAAGATGTATGCGGTGAATTGTACGGAATTTAGTGGTGAGATGACCAACAACCTGGCCATATCACAAAAAGGGCATTTGACTTTCTTCCGGTGCAACATCAAATCGTCATAATTTATTGTATTTATTGGAATAAATATTCCAAACACCAGCTGCTAATCTGGCA
Source organism: uncultured Cytophagia bacterium (assembly GCA_964608385.1). Taxonomy (GTDB): domain Bacteria; phylum Zhuqueibacterota; class Zhuqueibacteria; order Residuimicrobiales; family Oceaniaggregativiventaceae; genus Oceaniaggregativivens_A. The sequence continues at coordinate 6,084 of CAZSOP010000001.1, read as the reverse complement.
TTCTTTTTGCCATCATTCTTGTTTGACATCATGGACATCAAAAAACATGGGAGTGTATATGCTGCGCATGACGGCGTTTATATTGGTGATGTCTGTCTCTCTATATGGTCAGCTGCAAGACTATACCTATAAGCTGAGCCAATCGACCAGCCAACTGACGTTTTGGACCACCGAACCCAGTGAACGCGTCTTCAAAGGAGCCGACGTCCCGGCATTGGCCGGCTCATCGGTAAACCTCTTTGCCGCTCGCAACGAATTTGAACCGTTCCAGATCATCGTCAAGCCTTCCGCTGATCAATCCGCAGCGATACAAATGGGCTCGTTTGGCTCCGGCATTACGATTGAACTCTATCAGGTTAAATACGTCACTATCACCCAGCCATCGGACGGATTGGGACAAACCGGAAGCTATCCCGATCCATTGTGGCCGCTTGAAGACAACGCCACAATCGATCTGGTCGCCAACCAGAATACCGCCTTATGGTTCAGTGTTTTTGTTCCCCCCGGCACAGCAGCCGGCGATTACACCGCATCCATGACGATCGGCGGCGTTGCCATCCCCGTAAATCTGCATGTTTTCGACTTTGTCCTGCCGGACATGCCGGGTATCTGCTCACAAATGAACTTTAACCACAATGCCGTTCTGACAAAATACAGCGTCTCCGGCACCGGTTCTGAATATTGGATGTATGTCGACAAGATGAAACAATATTTTATCGATCACAGGCTAACCCCCAAATCCGCCCTGTGGTCCGGTGGTTTGATGTCCGGCGGAGGGGGTCCCTATATTGACTATGATTGTCCGACCGAAACCCTTTCGGATCCCTATGGTATCTGGGGATTCGAGGATCCGGCAGATTTTTATCTGGATGGCAGCCATTTACGCCAAAACGCCGGCTTTTCCTCTTTTATGGCGGGCCAGCTCTTTACCAGCAATGATGCATCGTCAGACGGCCGGCCTTCCTCATTTTGCGGCATCAGCAAAAGCAGCAGCGATTGGATGAACAATCCCTCCTCTGCCTATAATAGCAAATGGTTTTCCTATATTTCCAGCGTACAGGACTATCTTACAACCACCGGTTACCTCGACAAGGCCTATTTCTATGTGGCCAACGAGCCCCAGGATCAGCTCGATTATGATGCGGTTGCCTGGTACAGCCAATATCTTCATCAGGCTGCGCCCAATATCCGAAAACTGGTTTCTGAAGGGGCCCGTGCGGAAATCTATAACCATGCAACCTACACCGGCGCTAAAATAGATATCTGGCTTCCCGTTCTGCATCAATACGATCCGGATAAAGCCCATGCCAGAGCCGTCGCACCCTATAATGAGGATACCTGGATCTATTTTTTACACGGTACCAGACCCCCCTATTTCAATCCCATAACACTCGACCATCCGGGAATTGAATCCAAATTTACCGGATGGTTCTTGTGGAAATACCGCATAAGGGGAATCGCATATTATTCGATGAACAACTGGAGTATCAATCCCTGGACCAATCCCCTGAATGATGGCCATAACGGCGATCTGTTTATGCTCTACCCGCCCTCCGAGGATAACACGCCCATTGCGTATGGCGCCAACAACCATCGTTTTGTGCCCTCGATTCGCTTTGAACTGATGCGGGACAGCATTGAGGACTATGAATATCTTTCGCTGCTGGCCGGTGGCCCGCCTCAGGTGAATATAACCAACGACTCTGATCCCCAGGCAGACAAGATCATACAAAGCACGACCAGCTATACCCGAAATAGCAACTTTATGTACAATCTCAGACGGTTGATCGGAGAAAAAATCGCAGGGGAAATTGCCTCGATTCCGGATATTCAGCCGCCGGCAAGCCATCCCCGTGCCGAAGGACCTCCGGGCGATTACTATATCAACTTTCAGGATCCATCCGGATCGCCTGTGACCGATCCGCTGGTCGTCAATGGCCACACCTATATGAAAATTGGCTGGAATGCCTATGGCCAGGAGCTCGGATACGGCTGGTTCGGCGATATGGCCCACGTGATGTACCGCTACCTGAGCAGCGGCCCCAACGAGCTGCAGAAGAGCATTGCCTATGATAACTGGGGTCTCACCAAAGTTTTCGAATTCGACCTCCCTGCCGGGACCTATGACGTCACCGTATCGGTGGGCTGGCAGGACCGCACCTATTCCCATCATAAAATCGACATCGAAGGCGTTTCTTTTATAAACGACGAGGCCACCACCCCCTCTACTCCATATATCGTACGAAGCGATACGGTTACGATTTCCGACAGTAAACTGACAATGGATATGGGGATCTTTGACGAATACACCATGCTCAACTATCTGGACATTGAGGCCATACAACCATCTGTTTTTCTCAACTGCCAGGCCTTTCTGCAGGGCGCTTATACCGGCTCCGGCCAGATGCGTACGGCGCTTAAAAACCAGGGGCTTCTGCCCCTGTCATCTCCCTATGGTGACGATGAAAGTGTGGCGACACAAAACGATATTCCTGCTGACATTGTCGACTGGATTGGTATCGAACTGCGGGCAACCCCTGAAGGTCCGGTCGTCAATTCACGCTCTTTTTTCCTAAAGGACAACGGACAAATCATCGACACGGCGGGCAATTCCGATCTCGAATTTTTTAACACCAATAGCGATGATTATTATATCGTCTTGCGTCACCGCAACCATGCAAAGATAACAAGCCAAACCCCGCACTTTCTCTCCGACGATGCGTCCGTCTCAGTCGATTTTTCTGCTGCGCAAAGCTGTGACTATAAAAGCATCGATCTCGGCAGCGGCCTCTATGGGCTGGTCGCCGGGGATGCGGATCAAGATGGTTGGATTACATCAACGGATTATGTCTATTGGTACAATGTGGAGAAAAACGGGAATGACATCTATGATGAGACTGATTTCAACCTGGATGGCCTGCCGGATAAAAATGATTACGCGCTCTGGCTGCAGAATGCTACCACCGGGCGGTGAGTGATTCACTTTTAGGGTCGGAACAAATCAAATTGTTAAAAATAACGATATATCAAACACTTTTTGCTAAAAATCGCCCCTGGAAGCCATTTTTCGGCCCAAAAAAAGGTTGTTAAGCACTGTCGCTGATCTGAAAACAAGACCATCGTAAACATTCGACCCTTCCGAACCAAATGTTTTCGCTCCCTGGAACGCGTATTATGGGCCCCAATATGCATCCCGGGGAACGAAAAACAGAGAACATCCTGGCTTGAATAGTTTATAAATAAATATTTATTTGGGTCCGACCCCCCCGACTATTGAATGGTCTGGAAATAAATTTCTTGCTTCTTACAGTTACCTGTTTTATATTACAGCTCTTAAAATCATATTATCGGAAGCATAAAGACTGATAAAAGACCTCCGGCAGAAAAAATTGTTTAACTTGTGATGCAATACTTTAGACGACATAATAATCGTTCCTGCAATTTGCTCGCGCTGATCGTATTGGCGTCTATCCTGGCATTTTTGTTTATCGTCTATTTTTACATGCACCTACACGTTTTGCCGGATGGTCGTATCGTCGCTCATAGCCACGCATTACCCCGGACTGATCCTTCCGGCAATTCTCATCAGCACACAAATCTGGAACTCTTCGTTTTCAATCAATTTTCCGGCATGAAATCTCTGCTTGCCGGCGCCGTACTCTTGTTTATTGCTGCTCTTTTTCTTGCCTCCTTTTTTTACATATCTACCTCCCCTATTACTCAAGTAGAATATGCTCCCTTTTCGCGTCGCGCCCCCCCTGTAACGATTCAGGACTTGCCAACTTTATAATTTTGACTCGTAGCGTTCAATGTATAAAAACAAAAAAAATGATAGTATGGCCTGGATCATTCGGGATAACCATTATTGTCTATCGGCTTTTTTGTCTTTATAAATATTGACATAAAAACGCAAATACGTCTCATAATTCAACTTTTTTAATTCCAATATATCAAGCTGAAAACCGACATATATTACCTGGCCACTTTGGTCGATTCATCTTATGAATCTGGTTTTTATTCTATTCAACATGGAGGTTAAAATGTTAAAATTGAAATATATAACAATTCTCATATTATTCTTCTCTATATTTACAGGGCTCGCCGCCCAACAAAATCAGGCACGTGGACATCGACACGGCCGGCATCACGACAGGAATTTTCATCATAAACACAATTGCGGTATCATCTACGGAAAGGTGACGGCCGATTCGACAAATGAAATTTTGCCCGGCGTCAACATAGCTGTTTCCGGCACAAATCTCGGTGCTGCCACGGGTTCGGACGGCAACTATCTCATCAGCGGCGTCCCTGTCGGTAGATATACAATTCGTGCCACAATGATGGGGTACCGGATTTTGGAAAAACAGATTGTCGTCAAGGCACAATCCGAAATCAGTCTTGATCTTACGATGAGTGAATCAATCATTGAGATGAACGAGATTGTGGTAACCGGCACCGGCATACCGCAACTCTATTCGGAATCGACAGTGAAAACAGCTGTTGTTAATCGGGATATTATCGTTCGCCAAAAGGTCAACAATCTTGCTGAAGCCATTGACTTTCAACCCGGTATACGCGTCGAAAGCAATTGCCAAAACTGCAATTTCACCCAGGTTCGTATGCTTGGTCTCGAAGGCCATCACTCGCAGATTCTCATCGACAGTGATCCTGTAATCAGCAGTCTTGCCGGTGTGTATGGACTTGAACAGCTGCCGCAGGAAATGATCGAACGGGTTGAGATTATCAAGGGCGGCGGCTCTTCATTGTATGGTGGACAAGCCATGGCCGGCGTGATTAATCTCATCACGCGTCGTCCGACTCGTAATGAATATAGCCTGGATTACAACAACGGTTTCATAGAAAGCACACAAGATCATAGGGTTGGCGGCACGATTTCACGCGTCAATGCCGACGCCACATCCCGAGGTGTTGTGTACGGCAATTATCGCAAACGCGATCCTTATGATCACAATGATGACGGTTTCAGCGAAATCGGTCAAATCAAACAAAAAGCTGCAGGTGCCAATTGGTTTTTTAATCCGACGCCTCGCAGCGAATTATCCGTTCAACTTCATTACATTCATGAAGATCGTCGCGGCGGCAACGCTTTTAATCGGCCGCCGCATCAGGCCGATATTGCCGAATGGGTTGAAACACATCGCTATGGCGGCTCGATAGCCTGGGAACAAAAACCAACAATCCTGTTTGATTATAAAGCCTATGCATCATTTGCCATCACAGACCGGGATAGCTATTATGGCGCTGAGCAGGATCCAAATGCATACGGCAAAACCGACAATCCGCTTTTCGTCTGCGGTATCCGTTCCAATTACCTGCTGCGCAATCATGCAATCGTTACCGGTATCCAATTCAAACAAGACGGCATAAAAGATGAGGCCATTGCCTATGACCGAATGATCGACCAAACATATACCGATCTCGGTTTTATCGTACAGGATACCTACAACATCGACATTCATAAAGATACGGAAATCGTCTACGGTGCTCGTTTCGACAAGCATTCCGAAATCAAATCGATCATCGCCAGTCCGAGAGTGGCGCTAAAAAGCAGTCTGTCCGGTGCGTTCCTCTTTCGGGGTGGCTATTCATCCGGCTTTAAGGCACCACAGGTCTTTGACGAGGACCTTCACATTACTCAAGTCGGCGGCGAAGGTCAGATTATTCGCAATAGCGATGGTTTAAAAGAAGAACGCGGCCATACTTTTTACGGTGGATTTGAATACCAGAACATCATTGATGTCATAGGTATAAAGGTAAGCTTAAATGGTTTTTATACACGCATCAATGATACCTTTTTGCTTACAGAGGCTGACGATCCGGCAACGGATGAATTTGAATTTTACCGCATTAATGGTTCGGGCTCGCGTGTACAAGGCGCTGAAATAGAAGTGGGCCTGCGTATGAATAAAGCGGAATTGCTCTCCGGTTTCACCATTCAATCCAGCAAACTGAAAAAAACCGAACCCGATTTTGGCTCAAAATATATTTTCCGCACCCCGAATGTCTACGGCAGCCTGCGCTTTACCTATGATATTTCAAATCGCCTCAACATGACGGTTGCAT